>JAITHS010000204.1 GCA_031279875.1 Tannerella sp. | reverse complement strand
AACGGTATATTTTTGTGATTGCAGCAATTCAAGGGCATGATTCATGCGGATTGATTTGATAAAATCCGTCGGCGACTGTCCTGTCAATGCTTTTATCTTTTTGTAGAGGAGGGATGGGCTGACATTCATTTGGGCAGCAAACTTTTCTTTGCCGAAGCTGGCATCTGAAATTTCGGAGATATTTGCGCGTATCGTTTCGATTGCTTTTTTAACAAACTTATCGTTGAGTTCGTTTGAGAAGAGCGATTCGTCGGCATTTTCGCGTATCAGTTTCAATGCTTTTTCACGTATTATTTTACGGTTTCCGATGATAGATTTGATGCGTTGTGTGAGCAAACTCATATCGAAAGGTTTGGTAAGATAATCGTCGGCTCCCAATCCCAAACCGTGTAACTGCTCTGCTTTGCCTGTCATTGTTGTAAGCAGAATGAGCGGAATATGGGCTGTTTCAAAGGTCGATTTCATTTGTTCACACAGTTCAAAACCGTTTTTATGCGGCATAAGAACGTCGGACACGACTAAGTCGGGCAACTGTTTTTGAATTATATCCCATGCCTGTACGCCGTCTTTTGCCGTAGAAACATCAAATTCTTCTTTGAGAGGATGCAACATGAAGTGTCGTAAATCGTCATTGTCTTCTACAATCAAAATCCGCATTTCCTTTTTTTCCTGCTTCGTCGGCATAGGAACCGTCGGCATAGGAATTTGTTTCGATGCTTCCTTAAACGGCACAACTATCTTAAACGACGAGCCTTTCTTTTCCTGACCGCTATAACCGACAGTTCCTCCATGCAGTTCAACATACGTTTTGACTAACAGAAGTCCGATGCCCGAACCTACAATGTTGGAGTTGACGGCATTTTCGCTGCGGTAAAATTCTCTGAACAGTTTCTTTTGTGCTTTCTTTCCTATGCCAATCCCATGGTCTATTACTTCGAGTGTCCAGCTTTTAATATCGCCGGAAAACATGATTTTCACCTGACTGTCGGGATATGAATATTTCACTGCATTTGAAAGTAAGTTGTCGATCACCTTTTCCATCATCGATTCGTCGATTGCCGTATGATATTCCGACGGATTTAAAGTGCAAATCAATTGTATGTTTTTGTTTTTAGCAACAGAATCGAACATCATTTTTCGTTTTGAAATCAACCCTGCCACATCGATTATGTTGAGCGATAATTGTTCTTTCCCAATATCTGCTTTTTGAAAATCCAATAATTGGGTGGCAACCGACGACAGACGCCTTATCTGCTCAATTGCCAGATGAAGATATCGCGTCCCTGTTTCCGACAGCGCCGATTCTTTATTCAGTTCCTCAACGGGCGCCGTTATCAGAGTAAGAGAAGTACGAATATCGTGCGCCGTATTAGTGAAAAAGCGTATTTTATCTTCCGCATGACGTTGCTTGAGGCGGGTAATGTATTGATACAATGAAAAATACACAATCCCTGCAATAAGCACAATCATCAGCAATCTAAACCATACTGTTGCCCAAAAAGGCGGCATGATACGGATCAGCAACTGACGTTCGTCTATCATTTGCGACAAAGAATTGTCATACATCCTTATTTTCAATACAAAACGTCCTGTCGGAATATTGGTATAAGTAAATATCCGGCGATTGGAAGGCTTACTCCACGTGTCTTCTTCGTCCATTGTCCACGAAAATTTGGCTCCCGTAACCGTTCCGAGCGGAAGCATTTCCAATGTCAGGTTGTTTTGATTGTAATTCAACGTTATTTCGGATAAGCTATCTAACGGAGCAGTCAAATTAAAGCCCGACAGGTCGCGGACAGAACGTCCCGAAACAGTCAGATCCTGAAAAAAAATCCGTCCATGAGGTTGCATTTGTTCAAGCGCTTCGGTGTCGAAAAATACTGCGCCGTTGTTTGTTCCGAATATCAATTGCCCGTTGTTGAGTTTGTAATGCGAATTGCGGTTGATCGAAATATTTGACAATGGGGGCAACGACGAATAAGTATGTGTGCAGTTGTTTTCGATATCGAAGCGGCATAATCCGTTTTCGGTTCCTAACCACAGATAGCCGTCGGCCAATTCGATGCTGTTTATAACGTTGGAGGGTAATCCGTTTTCGGTCGTGAATTTTTCGGTTGTTTTATTTTTCAGATCAAACTTGATTAATCCGTTTCCACAAGTACATAGCCAGGCATATCCGTCAACAAACAGAATATCATGCAGCACATATCCGTCGAGCAGCACTTCTGTCTTGCCGCTTTGCTTGTCTAATAAACATAATCCGAATGTGCAAGCGGCAAGCATTTGGGTGGGAGACCATTGGGCAAAAGCATAAATCGATAACGAGGGATAAGATTTGAATTTGTTTTCTTTCGCAACATAGCATACAGGATCTTCCGTAACGCTGCCCATCCAGATGTCGCCGTTTGTATCTTTAAATATGTCAAAAATAAAATTGCTTGAAAACGGATGTTCTTCTGTTTTGTTTGAGTAATGTGCCGCTTCTTTTCCTGTTTTGCCATCTATCACATATACGCCCGACGAATAAGTACTTGCCCATATTTGCCCTTTGTTGTCTTCACAGAGCGACAAAAACACTTGCGCCTGTTCTTGTTTATTGTGATAAAATGCTTTCCATTCGTTCGATTGTACTTCCCAGCGGCAGATGCCGTTGTCGGTAGCAAACCAGAGATTTCCCCGACTGTCTTCCAATATATTGTTTACATTATTATTAGTCAAAGAATTGGGATTGTTTATCCGGTGTACTATTTGACCGACAGGCGGAGTGGTTTGTTCAAAAAACGACAGTCCGCCGCTGTATGAACATACCCACACTCGCTTGTTGTGGTCGCAAAAAATATCATAAACGCCATTTCCGCGAAGCGAAAACGGGTCATCTACGTTTTCTTTGTAGATGTTCAATATTCGGGTTCCCTGTTTATTTATTTCCCAGATACCTTGTCCGTCAATTCCTATTAAAAGGCTCGAATCGGTGTACTCTTGAATTGCTCTAACCGGTTGCGTGGGCAAAGTATGAACAGGCAGTTTGACAAAACTTGTATCGTTGAAATCAAAATAAAACAGACCGTCGGACATTGTGCCTGTCCACAGTCTGTTTTCCGTTTTATCGTAAAAAAGTGTTGCAATCCGAATTGTCGATAATATGCTGTCTTTATATATGCAATCGGTTTTGAGCGTTCCGATATCCATCAACTTGATTTCATCGTTTTGGATAAACACAATACGATTGTCATCCTGCCATATCGAATAAGATACTTCGGACGAATCTTCTCCGGTTAAAATCAGTTTCCCCTGCTGAAACTTGTATAATCCCATATTTGTAGATATCCGGCAATCGCCCTGCCTGTCAATAAGCAGTGAAGATACATACAGATGACGGTTTTTCAGTATCCGGCTTGCGTGAAACAAGAAGTCAAAACGGTCATACAGGGTATTGTAACGAAATACTTGACCGTTATTGGTATAAGCCATTAATATATTGTTGGCATATACCAACTTGACATTAACAATATCTACCGTTTGATATGGAAGTTGATAAATGCGGTAATCATCACCGGCAAGCCTCATGATGCCTGTTTTCGACGATGTCCAAATAAATCCGTTGTCATCTTCGCATATCCTCTCCGTTTCACGCATGGAAATCCCATACATGTCATTGATGCTATAAAATTTTTCATTTGCAGGATATGCTACAAATGAACATAAAACAGCAAGTATGGTAAGCATTTTATCCATTCATAGAAGCGAGAAATTCGTAGTTATCAATAGTGTTATCCATCTGTTTCTTAACAAATTCCATTGCTTCGATGGAGTTCATATCCGACAGGTATTTGCGGAGTATCCACATGCGGTTGATAGTTTTTTCGTCTTGCAGCAGGTCGTCGCGACGTGTACTTGAAGCGATGATGTCAACAGCGGGATAGATGCGTTTGTTCGACAGTTTGCGGTCTAACTGCAATTCCATGTTACCGGTGCCTTTAAATTCTTCAAATATAACTTCGTCCATCTTCGAGCCTGTTTCTGTGAGCGCTGTAGCGAGGATTGTGAGGCTGCCACCGTTTTCGATGTTACGTGCTGCGCCGAAAAAGCGTTTGGGTTTCTGTAAGGCATTAGCGTCAACACCGCCGGAAAGGACTTTTCCTGAAGCCGGCTGTACGGTATTATAAGCGCGTGCGAGGCGGGTAATGCTGTCTAACAGTATCACAACGTCGTGTCCGCATTCAACCATGCGTTTTGCCTTGTTGAGAACGATGTCGGCAATCTTGACGTGGCGGTCTGCCGGTTCGTCGAAAGTGGAGGCAATAACCTCAGCATCAACGCTTCGCGCCATGTCGGTTACTTCTTCCGGTCGTTCGTCGATAAGCAAAATAATCATATATACTTCGGGATTATTATATGCTATAGCATTGGCTATATCTTTGAGCAGCATCGTTTTACCTGTTTTAGGCTGTGCTACGATAAGTCCGCGCTGGCCTTTGCCGATAGGCGAGAAGAGGTCAACGACGCGCACCGAGATACGGTCATATACTTTTGGGGACATCTTTTCGGTCAGGAGGAATTTCTCATTCGGGAATAGTGGCGTCAGATGGTCAAACGGCACGCGGTCGCGTACATCGTCGGGATGGCAACCGTTGATTTTGTCAACCATAACGAGTGGGAAGAATTTCTCGTTTTCTTTCGGCGGGCGGATGAGGCCTTCAACGAGGTCGCCAGTTTTGAGACCGAACATCTTGATTTGAGCCTGCGAAACGTAAATGTCGTCGGGCGATGAGAGGTAGTTGAAGTCGGGCGAACGGAGGAAACCGAAACCGTCAAGCATTATTTCGAGTACGCCGGTGCCTGTCAGAATGCCTTCGAAATCAAACTTCGGAGCTTCGGGTTCCGGCTGTGGCATCGGTACAGGTTGTTGCTGCTGCTGCTGTCGCTGATTGTTGTTTTGGTTGTTACATTTCTTGCCTTGTTGCTGTTGGTGCTGCTGTTTTTTCTGCTGTGCATTAGAATCGCCTGTTGGCTGTGCCGGTTGCTTCGGCTCTGGTATGGCTATCGGAATGATTTGGTCGAGAACCGACGACGACGCTTCTTTATCATGCCTGAAAATAATACGTTTAGGCTCGGCCGGCTGCTGCTGTTCGTTAGCAACGGTTTCCTTGTCGGCCGGTTTGTCTTGATTTTGTGCGTCGGCTTGAGGTTTGTCTTGATTTGGTTTGTCGGCTTGAGGTTTGTCTTGGTTTTGTGCGTCGGCTTGAAGCTTGTCTTGGTTTTGTGCGTCGGTTGGTTTGTCGGCTTGAGGCTCCTGCGGTTTGACGGCGACAATCTCTTTGATTATCGGGCTGATTTGTACCTTTTGAGGAGTAGGCTGTTGAGACTGTTGCTGTTGAGACTGTTGCTGTTGAGGCGACAGCTGAGATTGCTGTTGCTGAACCTTTTCTCTGTTATTTTTCTTTGGACGTCCACGCTTTCCTTTCCGACTTTCGCCGACCACTTCGGGCGTTTTCGTACCGGCAGCTTCGCCGATTGCGTCCTTATTTACTTGTATTTCAGCCGGTTGAACAATCGGGCTGATAGATACATTTTCGGGTATAGGCAATTGAGCTTGTTGTGGCTGTTGAGCTTGTTGTGGCTGTTGAGCTTGTTGTGGCTGTTGTGGCTGTTGAGCTTGTTGTGGCTGTTGCCTCGTTCCCTCGTCTCCTTGTCCCCTCGTCCCCTGATGCAGATTAACTTTCGGCGGACGTCCTCTGCCTTTTTTGCCGGCTGTGTTAGCCTCGGCACCAGCTGTTGTTGCACCTGCATCTTGTTTTTCGGCGGCGCTTTTGGGTTCGTCCTTTGCCGACTCATTCTTTTGATGTTTACCTTTTTGAGGACGTCGGCCTCTGTGTCGGGCTTCTTTTTCTGCCAGTTGACCGGCAAGAGAAATAGCCTGTTCATCAAGTATGATGTACACTAATTCTTCTTTGGATAGTGTCTTTCCTTTTTTAACGCCCAATGTTTGGGCAATTTCCTGCAACTCGGGAAGTTGCTTGTTGTTTAATTCGATTATGTTGTATTTTTGCATATTTTATAAAAATAACAATTTTTTAGGGGTATGAAATTTGTGTGAAAATGTTCCTGGAATTTACGACCTTATTGATTTATGTCTGAATTTCGCCGCAAAGGTACGAATAATTTTTGAAATAAACAACTTTTTTTCAAAAATTATTAATCACAATGGCATTTTTTGTACTTTTTGTTATACGAAATCTGTTGTCAATGCGTAGTCCTAAAATCCATATAATCTTATCATTACTGCACAGCAACCATGTTTTTTCCTTATCAAAAAGGCTTAATTTACAGTCGGTAAAAAAATCGCTCACTTTTTTGCTTCCTTTCATGCCGAAAGGAACGAAGCGGTCGCCGCAACGCCAATGACGCAAAACTAACGGAAAATTGATTTTGTCTCTGTCGAACGTAGCGACAGATAACGATGTATCGATTTTAAAGTTCTCATTAACAGGCATTTCCGTTATAGATAACCTTACGGGCAAAGCGGAACAGTCGGCTGTGGCAGAGGGGATGATGAAAGTATCTTCGGACTCTTCGCATAACTTGCTGATAATCAATCTATTACGGTCAACAAGAAGTCTGTAATTGTTTTCCGTTGCGTAAAACATTTTCCCTGTTTCTCCGTTTAGGGCGTCAAAAATGTTGTCGGTTACGGCGCTGTTAAAGCCGTAAGGTTTCAGGAGTTCGTAGAGCATCGTTTTCGGTGCGGGCAAACAGTGTTTGAGCAAATCAGGTATCGACAATACAGTATCTTGATTGTCTGTTTGTTGAACAACTTTTTTGCGAACATCTTCTACTGTCAGCATAAAAACGGCCTCAACGTCGGTCAGATGTTCAGCCGCTCGGATTAGTGCGTCGGATACGGCGGGATTAAGTTCTTTCATCAGCGGCAAAACATTGATACGCAGGAAGTTGCGCTTAAATGTGTCGGAGAAATTGGAACTGTCGTCCGTAAAGGGGATATTATTTTCGGCAAGAAAAGTTAATATCTCCGCTTTCGAGACGCACAGCAAAGGGCGTATAACATGTCCGTTAACAGGTTTCATGCCGCACAACCCATGAATACCGGCGCCACGAATTAGATTCAGCAGTATGGTTTCGGCGTTGTCGTCGCGATGATGAGCCACTGCAATCGCCTGTGCGTCATACTGTTGACGTAGTTCTTCAAACCATCGATAGCGCAATTCCCTTGCTGCCATTTCAATCGAAAATCCGTGTTCGGATACAAACGACATCGTATCGAAATCGTTTTTTTCAAACACAACGCCCCACCTTGCGGCTATACGACGTGAAAAAACTTCATCTCTGTCGGATTCTTGCTTTCTCAAATGGAAATTACAGTGCATTGCTATACATTTATATCCCAGATTTACAAGTATATACAGCAATGCAACCGAATCGCTGCCTCCGCTCAAACCGACTAATACCGGCTGTTGAGATAACGTAAGCAGTCGTTTTTCCTCAATAAAAGAGCGGACGACGGAAATCAACGTTTATTTATTTTCGTTCGACGAAGCCAGTTCGGGGTCAATCATAATACGTCCGCAGTACTCGCAAACGAGGATTTTCTTGCGCAACTTGATGTCTAACTGCTTCTGTGGCGGTATCTTGTTGAAGCATCCACCGCAGGCGTCGCGTT
>JAITHS010000030.1 GCA_031279875.1 Tannerella sp. | reverse complement strand
TCACAAGTTTGAAATACTATTTAAGATTTATTGACAACTACAAAGAGTTCCTAAAAGTCTATACACAAAATCTGATTATTGATTCTAAAAATTCAACGGAAATCAAAGAATCTCATATTTTAAAATGGCAGCATATTTTAAAAGAACACAAATTCTGAAAAATTTGGCAATAATCAAAAAAAATCGTATTTTTGCCGCTTGAAACAAAGGGGGCTTCCGCAATTTTCGGAAGTTTCCATAAAGAACTTTTTTATGAACGAAGGTTTGATTTCCAAACGGTATGCGCGGGCGCTGTATCGCCATGCTGCAAAATTAGGCGAAGAGAATGTTCTCTATCACAGGATGCTGATTCTCGAAGAGCTGTTGTGCCGAATGCCGCAACTGCGCGAAAGGTTGAAGTCGCCTGTCGTGAAGCCGCGTGAGAAACTGTCGTTGCTGCAAACGGCGACAGGCAAAAACGCCGAACAGTCGTATCTTGATTTTGCCGAACTCGTAGTTGCTAACGAGCGGTGTGCGGCTTTGAGGATGATTACGTTAAGTTATCAGCAGATATATCGTAAGATGAAGAATATCAGCGTAGTACATCTTGTTTCGGCGAAGAAAATGTCTTTTGCCGCTATTGAGAAGATACGCCGTATTACCGAGCAACAGACACACGGAACGGTAGAGTTCTCAAATCACATTGATCCGGCTATTGACGGCGGTTTCATTCTGCAATTCAACGACTTACGCATTGACGCCTCCGTACGCGGACAGTTGCAACAGATTGAGCGTAAACTAATGGCTATGAACAGATCTATGATTTAAACGGAAAAATAATTAAACGAAAAACAAGATATGACAGAAAATATTAAAATAAGCGAAGTATCGGAAGTGCTGCAAATGCAGTTAGATAAAATCAATGTCCGCACGACATTCGACGAGGTCGGGACGGTGCTGCAAGTAAGCGACGGCGTAGTACGTATCTACGGGCTGCATAACGCCGAAGCAAACGAGTTGCTCGAATTTGAAAACGGCATTCGCGGCGTAGTGATGAACCTCGAAGAAGACAACGTCGGCGCGGTGCTGCTCGGCGCTACCGACAAGATTAAGGAAGGTTTTACAGTCAGGAGAACGAAAGAGATTTCGTCGATTGATGTAGGCGAGGGAATGCTGGGGCGCGTTATCGACTCGCTCGGCGAGCCGTTAGACGGTAAAGGACAGATAGAAGGAGAACGCTTCCGTATGCCGCTGGAACGCAAAGCGCCGGAAGTCATCTTCCGACAGCCTGTAAGTCAGCCGCTTCAAACCGGTATTAAGGCTATTGACGCTATGATTCCAATAGGTCGCGGACAGCGCGAACTTATCATCGGCGACCGTCAGACGGGTAAGACCGCCATCGCTATTGATACCATTATAAATCAGCGTAATAACTACGAAAAAAACGACCCCGTATATTGTATCTACGTTGCTGTCGGGCAAAAAGGCTCAACGGTAGCTTCGGTAGTCAATACTCTGCATGAAAAAGGAGCGATGGACTATACCGTCGTAGTGGCGGCGAATGCCTCCGACCCCGCTGCATTACAATATTTTGCCCCGTTTGCAGGAGCGGCTATAGGCGAATATTTCCGCGATACAGGCCGACATGCGCTTGTGATATACGACGATTTGTCGAAGCAGGCAGTGTCGTACCGCGAAGTATCGCTCGTTTTGCGCCGCCCGTCGGGTCGCGAAGCCTACCCCGGAGATATTTTTTATCTCCATTCGAGATTATTGGAACGTGCGGCGAAAATCATTGACCAGCAGGAAGTTGCCGAAAAGATGAATGACCTGCCCGCAAGCCTGCAAGGACGGGTACGCGGCGGCGGCTCGCTAACTGCTTTGCCGATAATCGAAACGCAGGCCGGCGATATATCAGCGTACATCCCGACAAACGTGATTTCGATTACCGACGGGCAGATATTTCTCGAAAACGACCTCTTTAATCAGGGCGTCCGACCGGCTATCAACGTCGGCATATCAGTATCGCGCGTTGGCGGCAGCGCCCAAATAAAGGCGATGAAAAAGGTCGCAGGCACGTTAAAAATCGATCAGGCACAGTATCGCGAACTTGAATCGTTTACCAAATTCGGTTCCGACCTCGACCCCATCACGGCATTCACTATCAATAAAGGTCAGAAAAACACGCAGTTACTTATCCAGCGACAATATCAGCCCATGCCCGTTGAAGAACAGATAGCAGTGTTGTACTGCGGCACGCACGGACTGCTGCGCAACGTTGAAGTAACTGACGTAAAAGAGTTTGAACAGACTTTTCTGCAACTACTCCGCACAAGCCACCAAGACGATGTCCTCGAACCACTTCGTCGCGGCAACATGGACGACAGCGTTACAAAGGCGATAGAAGAATGTGTCGCACGCATTATCGGAAATTAAAAAATTTTAAAAATCATAAGGCAGTATTTAAAGAATTTTAAAAAATACATGGCAATTTTTAAAGAAATTAAAAAAAGAATAAATTCGGTAGCAAGCACTCGCAAGACTACCTCGGCGATGAAACTTGTGTCGTCGGCTAAACTGCGCAAAGCGGAAGGGCTGATAACTAATATGTTACCTTACGCGGAGGCAATGAAAAGAATTATGGGGGCGGTGCAAAATGTAGAGACGTCCGGACAGGTAGAGACGTTACATGCAACGTCTCCGCACGCAACGTCTCCGGCGCAAAATGCAGCTGCAAGCGTTGCGCTTATAATTTTTGCTTCCGACTCGTCGCTCTGCGGTGCTTTTAATGCTAATATTATCCGCGAAGCATTGAAAATCATTGACTTATATCGCCAAACAATCCCCGACGACAATATTTCAATCTATACCATCGGCAAAAAAAGCTATGACGCTCTCCGCAAATCGGGCGTCAAAATAACTAAAAACTTTGAAAACCTCGCCGCCAAACCCGACTATAACACCATTTCATCATTTGGCGACGAGTTGTTGCAAATGTTCAACAGCGGTTCAAAATCGCAGGTTGAACTTCTATATCATCACTATCGCAGCGTCGGCTCGCAGGAACTGATACGCCAAACACTGTTGCCTTATACGTCTGATATTCAGGTACAAAAACAACAAACGGATTATATTCACGAGCCTTCGCACGAAGAATTGCTTAAAACCCTGATTCCCAAAAGTATCAAATTGCAACTATACACAGCCTTGCTTGATTCCAACGCATCGGAACATGCCGCACGGATGCTCGCCATGCAGACGGCTACCGACAACGCCGATGATCTCATCGCCGACCTGACCCTCGAATACAACAAATCACGACAGCAAGCCATCACCAACGAACTCCTCGATCTCGCAAGCGGCAAGAATTAATTAAAAATTAAAAATTAAAAATTAAGAATTGACTGCGGCGGATGTTGAAGGAAGAAAGCGCAGAAAGCAGAAGGCAGAACGTCATTGCGAGCAGGAATGATAGCCCCAAACGAAAGGTAATGACGGTACCACAAACCCTTGCAGTGGTTTTAAACCCTGCAAGCGGTTTGGAGCTTACGTCCGTCATTGCGAGGAACGAAGCAATCCAGAATTACAGGATTGCAGGAGAGGCAGGATTTACAGGTTTTTATCTGGATTGCTTCGTTCCTCGCAATGACGAATGCCCTGTACGTTAACGCCCTCGTAATGAAGTAATTGAGCGAAAAACGTCATTGTAGGAACGAAGTAATCAAGGAAACAGGAAATATGCTGGATTGCTTCGGTGCCGACCAATGACGGACACTAATTATGCAGTCCAGCAGGGACGACACTTTATTAACCGTAGGCTTCAGCCTACGGTGAGAGGAGTCATACCAACAATAGTCCCGCATGGGACGACACTTGATTTCGCCTGCTGTAAGTGTTGTAGTACCGAAAACCGCTTGCAGGGTTCTAAAACCACTGCAAGGGTTTGGGATTTGGAAAATTCGTTATTTTTATCTACTTTTGCAGAAATTTTCGGAGTTACTTTGCGGTGATTCTTTATTGTTGTAAGGAGATTGTGAGATGAATGAAATAACAACCTTTATCCGGCAACTTATTAATGAAAGAAGCTGGAAAATCCTCAAAGAGGAACTTAACAAACTTGAACCGTTTCAAATAGCGGAACTGATTGAAACGCTGCCGAAACAGCAACAAATATTGCTGTTCCGCATCCTGCCGCGCGAATCGGCAAAGGAAATTTTCAAACACCTTTCGCACGACGAACAGGAAGACGTCATCGAAGGCATAGCGGGCAACGTTTCCAAACTGACGGGCTTGCTCAACGACCTTGATCCTGACGACCGCACGGCATTTTTTGAGGAATTACCCGGAGAAGTCAGTCAGCGTTTAGTACAAATGCTGTCGGCCGAAGAACGTGAAATCGCAACACGTCTGCTCGGATACCCGAAAGATACCATCGGACGTTTGATGACGCCGGAATACGTTGCCGTGAAACCTCATTTCACCGTACAGCAAGCGATTGAACATATCCGCAAATTCGGACGCGATTCCGAAACGCTGAACGTGATTTACATCGTTGACAACAACTGGAAACTTAT
>JAITHS010000011.1 GCA_031279875.1 Tannerella sp. | reverse complement strand
TCATTTCGTAACCTTAAACGCCATCAACGTATCTCCATGCCTTAAATAAAGCACGCCTTTATAGATTACGGGATGCGCCCAGTGCTGGTTTGTGCCGAGGGTGATTTTGACTTGTCCTTTGAGGTTGAATTGTTCGGGAGTAGCCTCTACAAGAGCAAGTTCGCCCTTGTCGCTGTAACAGTAGAGCATACCGTCGCAGGCTATGATGGCGCCTACTCCGATGGTATTGTTTTTCCATTTGGTTTCGCCCGTTTTCCAGTCTATACAGTACCAGTAGCGGTTTCTTTCGCCCGAACCGTAAACATAGTTGCCCACCTTGACTGCTCCGCCGTGTTTGCTGTCCATTTCGTTTGTCCAGACTTTTTCGGCTATTGTGCCGTTGCTGTTAAGACGGTATTGTGCCGAACCGAAGCCGCCGCCGGAGACACAAAAGAGCAGGTTTTTCTCATAAATCGGCGTATTAGGATTATGTCCGTAGGGGCTTTTTTGCTCCACGTCCCACAGTTTTGCTCCCGTCGTAGCGTTGAAGGCAACGAGGCTACTGTCGATGCAGTTAACTACTACGGGTATATCTAAATCGCTGATATACTGCGGCGAACAATATGCCGATGGTTTGCCGATACCGGTAGAAGACCATATCACGGCGCCGGTTTTTTTGTTGAGCGCTATCATGTTGTTTTTCTCGCCGCCGGGTGTGAAATATAGCGTTTCTCCCACAATAAGAGGTGATTCGGTTATGCCGAATTTGAGGTTTTTGCCATCAAAATCCTGCTGTACAACGTTTTTCGACCATACGAGATTGAGCGTCGGTTCGTCGAAACAGTAGAGTACGCCTCTGCCCGAAAAGATGTACAGCAAACCGTCGTTGACGCAAACCGTTGAACGCGAGCCGTTAAAATTTTCGTTCCATTCTTTGCCGTATTCTTTTTTGTTGAGCAGTTTACCTTGATTATCAAGGACATAAAGATAACCGGTACTGTCGGTCATACCTGTAACATAGATTTTGTCGTTGGCGGCGGCGACCGATGTGTAGCCTTCGCCAAGACCGCTGTAACTCCACAACATTTGCGGGCCGTCGGCTGCCCATTCCTTTAAGAGGCCTTTCTCGCTGTAAAGACCGGTGCGGTTGGAGCCGCGCCACTGCGAATTTTCTTGTTTGACAACATTATTGCAGCCGCCTGCAAACATTATTGACATTACAAATACCGAAATGATAAGATTTTTTTTCTTCATATTGTTTACATATACTAAAGCGCTGCAAAAGTACGCATTTTTTTCATAATAAGCAAAATATTTTCCTTATCGATAAAAATCTCCTTTTTTTACCCTGATAATATCGCCGAAAGCGGAGAGTTTCGACAGATTGATTGTCAGCGTGTTACCTACTATTGTATAAACCATGTTGCCGGTTTGAATTTGAGTATTGTAAAAATTCATCACATCGTCGATATTCATTTCGCGTATTCGTTTCAAAAGATAGATATTCGGGTCTTCGTTGAAGCCGACGTGCCGATAGCGTGCTATTCGGGTTGAGATGTCGCGGAACGACGGATATTCGTTATTTATCTCACTTATAATGCTTTGCTTCACAGATTCGATCTTTTCGGGATGAGCCGGCATACGTCGTGTAAGGGCTTCAAGCACTTTGAGGGCGTCGGTAGTTTTGTCGCTCTGGGTCGAGAGAAAAGTGATAAACGACGCCGGTTTGTCGGCAAGGCAAAATGGCGGCATCTGTATCCCTCCCGACGTTTGGTAGGCGTAAGAACGGAACTCTCTGATTTCCTGAAAGATAAGCGATGACATTCCGCCACCGAAATATTCCGAAAAAAGCCGTGCCGACGCCCTTTCGTCGGGTGTCTGTAAGGGATTGATTTCCTGACAGCCGTATAGAATATTTTGATATACATCGCTGATGTCATAGATAAAAATCAGCGGGCGGTCGTATCTGATAGGCTCGCGGTAGAGGGGTATGTTTGTGTCGTGCGTGATAACGTCTAATGGCAGGCAACGACGGATAATTTCGGCTACGTCGGCAGGTTCTAACGTGCCGCAATAGTGGAAATCGCATTTTATTTGACGTATCTCGTCGAAAAGAGCGAGCAAGTCATACCCCGACATACGTTTGAGTTCTTTGAGCGACGGCTTTTGCAGGTATTTCGAGTTTGTGCCGAAACGGACATATTCAAACAATGCGTCGGCGATGTTTTGTGGTGATTTGAAAAACGCCTTGTCGCCTACGCGAGCCTCATCGATAAGCGTTTTGTACTTGCGACGGTCATACTTGACGGTAGTGATAAATTCGTTGAGTAAAACGACTGTTTCGGAAAAAAACTTGTCGAACCCGCTGATATTGAGCGTAAAATAGTTGTCGGTAGCCTCAAAGTGAATGATGCTGCCCAGCCGTTGCAGTTGGGTGCGAAATTCGTTAAACGAGTATTTGTTTGTCCCCAGCAGAGTAAGAAAACTCGCCAAATGCTTCAACAACGGTTTTTCGAGCGTTCCGATGCAGTACGACATTTTGAGCGTAAAGATATTGTTGACGGGATTATGGGCGGCATATAGCGTCGTTAATGGATTGATAATCAGCGTTTTAATATCATTATCAAAATCAAGGAAGTGCGTTTTGACTTCCTGCACGGGTAATTGTTCGAGCGAGGCGGCATATTTTGATGTCGCATTGGAATTTTTCGGCACGACAGGCGCAAAGTTTGGTTTTGGGAGATATTCTTTCATATATTTCCCTGTCTTTTTGCGGATTAATATGTAGTTGTCGTTGAGATACTTACGCGCCGCTGTTACAACATCATCGCGAGTTAGAGCCTCCATACGGTTGAGTTCGGTAATGTACTCGCTGTAAGTTTTGTTTTGAGTAAAAAGGCGGATGAGTATCATGCTACGTGAGTCAATATCTTCAAGATCAGTAAGATACTTGCGAAGTTGTTCCTGTTTGAGGCTTTCAAACATTTCGTCGGAGAAGTCGTTGTTGCGGATGCGGCTAATTTCTTGAAGCACAAGCTTTTCTGCTCCTTTGTATGTTTGAATCATCAGTTTCGGCATGATGATAAAGCCGAGCATTCCGGCTTCATTGAGGGTTTCGCCGCCTGCGATGGCGCCCATTAGTCGCCGCCTGACGGTTAAACGGTCAAGGTATCCTGTGCCGTTAGAGTTGTTGAGTATAGCGATAGCCACGTTGAGGGCGGCCTGGTCGGGGTGATTGGCCGGCGTACCGCGAAATCCGAGCGCCATGACTTTCATCAGCGGCACGGGAATCTTGACGGTATGTTTTTCGCGTCCTCTGAATGGCGGCACGGTGCGAATATAAGTGTGGGGTTTTACGCCTTGCGGCAGTCGCGAAAATGCTTTCGACAGTATTGGTAGCACTTTGTTAGTATCGAAATCGCCGCACAGCACTAATCCCATATTGCAGGCGACATAATAATTTTCGAAGAAACGTCTCATCTCCGACAGACGCGGATTTTTGAGATTGGCGGCGCTTCCGATAACGGGATAGGCGTAAGGATGAGGGTGAAAATAGAGTGCGAAAGCTTTTTCCATAGCCTGATTAAACATCATATCGTCGCGGCGGTTTTTCTCTTCATAGACAGTTTCGAGTTCGGACTGAAACATCCTGAAAACAGGGTTGAGCAGCCGCTCGCTGTTGAGTTCAGCCCAATGTTCGATATATTCTGGCGCAAAAATATTGTGATAAACGGTATAATCGTATGACGTTCCGGCGTTGAGGTTTGAGCCGCCGTAGCGACTGATAAGTTTGTCAAACTCGTTGGGGATGACGTAATCGGCGGCAAGCAGGCTTAATTCGTGTATTTCGCGCTGAATATCAAGCCGTTGTGCCTCTATTACGGTTGTTGCAAGTTCATCGTACTTATCGGAAATACGGTCTAAAAACACCTTTTCGGCGGTATAATCAACGGTGCCGATTTTGTCGGTTCCCTTAAACATTATGTGTTCAAAATAGTGCGCAATACCTGTGTCGGGGCTATCCTTAGACCCGGCTTTAACCACAATAGCGCCGAAAATCTTCGGCAGGTTATGATCTTCGTTCAACCACAGAGTAAAACCGTTGTCAAGAACATGTTCTTTGACGTCGGTTGCAAATTGCGGTTTTGTTGTTGTGTCATATAAAAACACCATTATTGAATAACATTTTGTGCAAAGGTAAATACTTCTTTACATTTTGCAAAATTTTTTCGCGTTTATTGTGCAAAACCGGCGGTTTATTGTACAAAACCGAAACTTCCTCGCCGATTATGGCCGAAAGAAATGACTTGGCTACTACGGTAACAAAATCACTGTGGTTCGGATGAGGCTGTGCCTCGTACGGTTTATCTTGTCAGGCTGTGCCTGCAAACAAAGAAGCAGGCACAGCCTGCGTGGATAGAGCAGACAAGGTAGAACCTTGTCCGAACGGCGGTAATCTCCTGCTACCAATGACGGGTACTAATTACGCAGTCCCGCACTGTTATAACTTTCACTTCTCCGTTCTCGCCTGACTTTCGATGCTCGCTTTGAGCAGTATGATTTTCTCTTCTGCCTGTGCTTTTTTATTGCGCTCGTTTTCAACTATTTCGGGCTTGGCATTGGCTACGAAA
>JAITHS010000410.1 GCA_031279875.1 Tannerella sp. | reverse complement strand
GTCGATACCGTCAGCGATTTACCGAAACGGCGCGGGCGGGCGTAAAAATATATCACTCCGTTATCTATCAGATTAACCAAATACTCGGTTTTATCTACGTAAAGATAATTCCCTTCGCGGATTTTCTCGAATGTCTGTATGCCTATCGGCAATTTTTTTGGTTTCGTTTCCATTTCATAAAATTTTTTTTGACACCCGCAAATGTACGATTTTTTTTTTGAATTTCTTGTTGTTTGCGTATTTTTTTAGTTAATGAATGTTAAATATGCAACATGACATAAAAAAAGTTTGCGGATTAAGAAAAAAGTTTGTACCTTTGTGCCGTCTAATCATTGTTCGTACATACGAACATACATTATTATTATATGAAAAAAGAAATATACACAGGTATAGATATTGGCGGAACGCATGTGGCGGCGGCAGCAGTAAAGGTCGATGGCGGCGTAGTTGAAAGGTCGCTCTTCAAACGTGCGATTAATGCCGCCGGTTCGATTGACGAAACTGTCGGAGCATGGCGTCAATTGATGTATGAAACGCTTGAATATGAGCCTAATACGGTTGGTGTAGGGTTTTCAATGCCCGGTCCTTTCGATTACGAACGTGGGATTTCCATGATAGAGGGAGTAGCGAAATTCAACTCGCTTTTCGGTTTGAATATCAAGGAATATATGCGGTCGGCGCTGAATGGCTCTGCCGGTTCGATAGCGTTTATCAACGATGCGGCGGCTTTTGCGCTCGGAGAATACTATTGCGGTGCGGCAAAAGGCTCGCAAAAGAGCCTCGTCATCACGCTCGGAACGGGCTTCGGCTCTGCTTTTCTTGTCGGCGACGTGCCGCAAACAACAGCAAGTCAGGAAGTTCCGGCAAACGGATACCTCTACAACACACCTTTTAAGGACAGTATCGCAGACGATTACTTTTCGACGCGCTGGTTTGTACGTACATGGGAAGAGCGTACAGGACAAAAAGTCGGCGGAGTGAAAGATATTGCGCAGTCGGCCGTTGGCGGCGACGCTGTTGCAAAGGCGATGTTTGCCGAGTTTGCGGCAGGATTGGCAGAAGTTCTTGCGCCCAAATTAGCGGCTTTTAAGCCGGATACATTAGTTATTGGGGGCAATATCGCGAGAGCATCGGATATGTTTCTTGACGATTTGGTTAATAATCTTAAAATCAAGCATATAACAGACACAAAAGTCAGGATATGCGAGAAATGGGACGAAGCCCCGCTGATTGGCGCCGCGCTTTATGCCGGAAGCAAAAGCCGAAATCTTGAAGCCGAAACTTTGAACTCCACAACGCCTCTTCGCAAAACGACACAATTTCTTGCACCTACAAAATCCATGCCGACAGCGGCGGGTCAATACGACATATATCCAGCTTTTCCTGTCGGTAACGGCAAGATACACAGCGATTTAAAGACGCTTGCAGAAATGATTGCCGCACACAAAACGATTGTGATAGACGGCTTTGAAGGCGTTTTTTGGGACAGTTTTACGGCAAGTCTCAACATCGAACTGCTAAAACACAAAAAAAATATCTGCATCTACAGTAGCGACGCGGCGATGAAGTCGGAAGAAGAACTTAAAGCAATGATTATCAAATATCTCGGCGACGACGATTCGATATTCGGCAAAATAACCGACCTTACATTAGCCGACTGGTTCGATGCCGTAAAATTGACAAATATAAAGCCCAATCCCGACGCCGACATCAATATCCTAATCGGCTGCGGCGCGGCGCTGGCTGGCTGGGATGCGCCGATTTTTTACGTCGATTTGCCTAAAAACGAATTACAGTTCAGGATGAGAGCAGGCACGGCGTCGAACCTCGGCTTCAAAAAACATACGGAAAAGCAAACCGACTTCAAAGACATGTATAAGCAAGCGTTTTTTGTTGATTGGATTGTTCTCAATCGGCATAAAGCGAGCCTGTTGCCGCAAATAGAAGTTGTTATAGACGCACAAAGACCTGATAATCACCTATTTATGAAAGGAGACGATTTGAGATCGGGGCTGTCGGCGATGAGTCATAACTTTTTCAGGGTACGACCATGGTTTGAATCCGGCGCATGGGGCGGTCAGTGGATGAAAAACCACTTTGAGGGGCTTAACAAAGAAGCCGAAAACCTTGCGTGGTCGTTTGAACTGATGGTAGCCGAAAACGGTCTGATGTTTGAAAGCGACGGCTATCGGTTGGAAGTATCGTTTGATTTTCTGATGTTTAACAACTTCCGCGATGTACTTGGCGACTGTGCCGACCGCTTCGGATATGATTTTCCGATAAGGTTTGACTTCCTCGACACCATTGACGGCGGCAATCTGTCCGTCCAGTGCCATCCGCGCCCCGAATATATCAAATCGGAGTTTGGAATGCCTTTCACACAAGACGAAACGTACTATATCCTTGATTGTAAGAACAATCCGAAAGTATATCTCGGTTTCAGAGAAGGCGTAGAGAAGGACGAATTTCATAAAGCGCTGATAGACAGTCAAAAGAACGGCAAAGAGATAGACATAGACCGTTATGTACGGAGTTTTCGGGCAAAGAAGCACGACCTGTTTTTGATACCTAACGGCACTGTTCACGCTTCGGGGAAGGACAATCTGGTACTTGAAATCAGCAGTGCGCCGTATATTTTCACGTTCAAAATGTACGACTGGATGCGCCTTGACCTCGACGGACTACCTCGCCCTATCAATATTGAACACGGCATAAAAAATCTCTATTTCGAGCGTCAGGGCAATAGCGTTGAAGACGAACTGATATGTAAACCGTACATTATCAGCGATATGGACGGCGTAAAAATAGAACATCTTCCCACACATAAAGAGCAGTTCTATGATGTGATGCGCTATTCGTTTGATAATAAGATAGATATAGAGACAGGCGGAAAATTTCACGTCTGGATGCTGGTAGAAGGCGTTTCGGTAACGATAGAGACAGCCGCCGGAATGAGGCAGCGTTTCAACTTTGCCGAGACCTTTGTGATACCCGCTTCATCGGGAAGTTATTCCATTTATAATGAAGCAAATACAAGAGCGATGATGGTAAAAGCATTTATAAAATAGACACGATATGAAAGCAGAAAAATTTTCAATTTCAAAGGCAGCGCCGGTACTTTTCGCATTCTTCATAATGGGATTTTGCGACATAGTAGGTTTTTCGTCCAACTATGTAAGGCAAGATTTCGGGTTGAGCAACACAACGGCTAATTTCCTGCCGTTCATGGTTTTTGTCTGGTTTTTTATCTTCTCGATTCCTACCGGCATGATAATGAATAAATTAGGACGCAAACGAACCGTTCAGGTCAGCAATATCATAACGATAATTGCGATGACAATTCCGTTTATCGGTTATAATTTTTACTCCTGTCTTGCGGCGTTTGCGTTGCTTGGGATAGGCAATACAATTTTACAGGTATCGCTTAATCCGTTAGTTTCCAATGTAGTAGCGCCGCAACGCTTGACGAGTTCTCTCACAGCAGGGCAGTTTATTAAAGCAATATCCTCATTTTCAGCACCTTTTATTGCCGCCTTTGCAGCGTCTTATTTCGGCAAATGGCAAAGCATGTTTCCGATATTTGCTGCTATAACATTACTGTCGGCATTATGGCTGCAACTGACGCCTATTGCCGAGAGCGATAAACCGGCTGTGTCAACAACCGTAGCCGATGTGCTTAAACTGCTTAAAAACAGGACTATACTGTTACTTTTTCTTGGCATAGTATGTGTTGTAGGAGTAGATGTCGGCATCAACACTGTAACGCCGCGCATTTTGATGGAGCGGTGCGGACTTGCCGTCGAAGACGCCAACTACGGCGTCAGCGTTTACTTTGCCTGTCGCACCGTCGGGTCGTTCATCGGAGCGTTCCTGCTGGCGCGCTTTTCGTCGGCTAAATTCTTCAAAATCAGCATGTTATTAATGACGGCAGCGCTCGGAGCGATGTTTTTTTCCGGCAACAAGATACAAATCCTTGTATTAGTGGGCGTTATCGGTTTTGCTATCGCCAATGTGTTCTCGATACTCTTTGCGTCGGCAATACGCCAACTGCACGAAAAAACAAACGAAATATCAGGTCTGATGATAACCGGCGTTGCAGGAGGCGCCGTCATACCACTGCTGATGGGCGTCAGCACCGACCTTGCAGGCAGCCAGACAGGAGCCGTGGCAGTAATATCACTGTGCGCCCTGTATCTTTTATATTGCGCACTTAATAAACGATTTATATGAAAAGAAGAAAGATTTTTTGTACGACGCTAATTATCGCGTCATTACTGATGACCGTCTGTTCGGCAACGATATTTGCCCAAAATGGCGTTACATTCAGAGGACGTATTGTTGACAGCGACGGAGAGCCGTTGGCAGGCGCCGTTATCACTGTTGTAGGCAGTACGCGCGGCGCGGCCGCAGATATTGACGGCAAATTCGAACTGCCGAATGTAACCGTCGGCACCAAACTCAAAGTTACTTTTCTCGGCATGAATGACAGAGAACTGACTTTTGACGGCAAAAACGACGTTACGATAACGCTTGAAGAAAAAACAAGCGAACTCGACGAAGTAACAATCGTAGCCTTTGCTAAACAGAAGAAAGAGAGCGTAGTCAGTTCGATTACGACTATTAATCCTGCTGAGTTGAAAATACCCAGCAGTAACTTGACTACCGCACTGGCAGGGCGAATGGCAGGTATCATTTCTTATCAACGGAGTGGAGAGCCGGGCGCCGATAATGCACAGTTTTTCATTCGCGGCATTACGACTTTCGGAGCAGGCAAGGTTGACCCGCTTATACTTATCGACAATGTAGAATCGTCAACGTATGAATTTTCCAAATTACAGGTTGATGACATTGCCAGTTTCAGCATCCTCAAAGACGCTTCCGCTTCCGCATTATACGGAGCAAGAGGTGCCAACGGAGTTATACTGATAACTACGAAAGAAGGAAAAGAGGGAAAAATGAAATTCACCGCTCGTGCGGAGACGTCTATCTCGCAGCCGGCTTCGATGATTAAGACCGTCGGGGCTGTTGACTACATGAAATTAGCTAACGAAGCCGCTTTGACACGCAACCCGCTGGCACCGCGTCCCTATTCCAACGACAAGATACATGCCACCGAAGCGGGCGACAATCCGTATCTCTTTCCCAATGTTAACTGGTACGACGAACTATTTCAAGATTATGCTCTTAATCATCGTATCAATTTGAGCGCAAGCGGAGGAGGCACGGTAGCACGATATTACGTTGCCGGTACCTTTACTAACGACAAAGGCGTCCTGAAAGTTGACCCGCTCAACAACTATAACAACAATATCAACCTGATAAAGACCCAGATACGGTCGAATATCAACATCAACATGACCAAGACGACCCAGATGGACATCAGAGTATCAGGCACATTTGAAGACTATACCGGACCGATGCAAGGCGGCACTTCGGTTTTTGATATGGTAATGCACACCAATCCGGTTGAATTTCCCAAGTACTACCCTATGACGCCGGAGTATATCACAGCCAAACACCCTTTGTTCGGCAATGCCGGAACAGGTTCGTTTATCAATCCGTATGCGGAAATGGTACGCGGTTACAAAAACTATTCACAGACAAATATTCAGGCACAGATAGAACTCAAACAGAAACTTGATTTTTTAACCGAAGGGTTGAATTTCAGACTTCTCGCCAGCACTACCCGTGATTCCTATTTTGACGTAACTCGTGCCTATACGCCTTTCTTTTACACGCTCTCATGGTTTGACAAAACTACCGGCAAATACTCGCTCGAATGTCTGAACCCTAACGGCGGCAAGGATTTCCTGACGGCTACGGGAGAAAACGACAACATATCATCATCCATGTATTTTGAAGGCGCATTGACCTATAACCGAACATTCAACGAAAAGCATGACGTTTCCGGACTGTTAGTAAGCATTTTACGCGAAAAGATTTACTCCGGTTCTTCCGACCTGCAAGGCTCGCTGCCACACCGCAATATCGGTTTGTCAGGGCGGTTTACCTACGCATATAACCATCGTTATTTTGTTGAAATGAACTTCGGATATAACGGTTCGGAGCGATTTTCGAGGAAAGAACGGTTCGGCTTCTTCCCGTCGGCAGGTCTCGGTTGGTTCATCTCCAACGAAGATTTTTGGAACGAAACGCTCAAACATACCGTTTCAAAACTAAAATTGAAAGCCACATACGGATTAGTCGGCAATGACGCTATCGGCAGCGATGCAGACCGGTTTTTCTACATGTCGCGAGTTAATCTGACCGACGGAAATAAAAATCCGTTTTCTTTCGGCAGAAATTTTGCTAACAGACCGTCGGGAGTATCCATAAGCCGTTACGCAAATGAAGACATAACATGGGAGACGTCGCAAAAAGCAAATTACGGCATCGAACTCGGATTATGGAACAAAGTTGAAATACAGGCGGATTACTTTACCGAGCATCGCTACAATATTTTGATGAATAGAGCATCTATCCCATCGACAATGGGTTTACAAGCCGGTTTGAGAGCAAATGTAGGCGAAGCCAAATCACACGGATACGAAATCTCGCTCGACGTCAATCATTCGTTTAACAAAGATTTTTGGATTACCGGCAGAGGCAACTACACTTTCGCCGACAATTATTATAAGGTATATGAAGAACCGACTTATCCTTATCCATGGCTTTCATGGGTGGGTTTGAACATTAACCAGCGCACAGGTTACATAGCGGAAAGGCTTTTCATCGACGAGGCTGACATCGCCAATTCGCCGTCACAAGCATCGTTCGGAGAATACATGCCGGGAGACATCAAATACAAAGACGTCAACGGCGACGATATTATCAACTCGCAGGATAATGTGCCGATAGGCCACCCATCAGTGCCAAAAGTGATGTACGGCTTCGGTATGTCAACAGGTTTTAAGAATGCCGATTTCTCGTTTTTCTTCCAAGGTTCAGCCCAGTCGGCGTTCTTTATCAGCCCTACGGCGACGGCTCCTTTCCAGCAAAGCGGTTCCCATACCGGTAACGCCGTACTGCAAGTATGGGCAGACAGCCACTGGACGGAAGAAAACCGCGACATCTACGCTCTCTGGCCACGTTTATCTCCTCAAACGATTAATAACAATACTCAACGCAGCACATGGTTTATGCGCGACGGTTCGTTTCTGCGTCTCAAATCAGTTGAATTCGGGTTTAATTTGCCGCAACGGTGGACACACGTTCTGAATATGGAAACGGCACGTATTTATATTAGCGGAACTAATCTGTTGCTGTTCAGCAAGTTTGACCTTTGGGACATTGAAATGGGCGAAAACGGTCTCGGATACCCTGTTCAGCGCGTTTTTAATCTCGGACTTAATATTAACTTTTAAAAATATTTAAATTATGAAACAAAATATAATATCTACGTCATCAATCCGGTTACCGAACCTGTTTATCTTCCTCCTCTCGTTAACCATGGTTTGCGGTTGCGGCGATTATCTTGACCTTGTGCCGGACGATGTTCCGACAATGGAACTGGCGTTCAACAATCGCCAGAACGCTTCCCGTTTTCTTTATACCTGTTACGGTTATATGCCGCAGGCTGCCAACGTTCAAAGCAGCCCTGCACTCGAAACCGGCGACGAGGTGTGGAACTGTTACGAAAGAGGGTTTTACTACACCAATCAGACCAGTTACGCTATTGCACAAGGCCGCCAGAACGCAAGCAGTCCGCTTTTAAACTATTGGAGTGGCGGCAATAACGGCTCCAATCTCTTCATCGCACTGCGCGACTGCAATATTTTTCTGGAAAATATCGGTAACGTTCTTGACCTCGAACAGTCGGAAAGAGACCGCTGGATAGCGGAGGTCAAAGTTTTAAAGGCTTATTATCATTATTTTCTGATGCAAATATACGGTGCAATACCGATAATAAGAGAAAACATTCCGGTTAGCGCCGACCCTGCAGCAGTACAGGTTGTTCGCGAGCCTGTTGATGATGTTATCAAATATATCGTCGGTCTTATCGACGAAGCCACTGCCGACAAAGAAAGTGCAATGCCGTCGCTGCCGTTGAATATCCGCTCGCAGGATACCGAGTTAGGGCGTCTCACTCTGCCCGCCGCTCTCGCAATTAAAGCTAAAATACTTACTCTTGCCGCCAGTCCGCTGTTTAACGGCAATCCCGATTTTAAGAACTTCAAAAACGAAGCCGGTAAAAACTTCATCAATCCCGACGAAGACCCAACGAGATGGGAAGCAGCGAGAGATGCCTGTCGGGAAGCTATCGAATACTCTATCAAAGGCGGGCATAAACTGTATGAGTTTGACGATTATCTGATGTATGAAGTATCCGACACGACAATGCACGAGCTGACACTGCGTAACACTATCACAAGCCGTTTCAACAAAGAACTGATATGGGGATTAGGTGATAACGGCGTCCTTGACTTGCAAAGTCTTTCCAATGCGCCGCTTACGGCATGGCATCAGGGACATCAGTTAGGCGACAACCGTATGTTTCATAACCCGACGTTGACCGTTGTAGAGCAATTTTACACTCGTAACGGAGTGCCGATCGAAGAAGACAAAACATACAATTACAACGACAGATACAAAGTGTTTAATAGCCCTGCCGAAGGGCATGGCTACTATCTGATTCAAGATTTTCGCACCGCATACCTTAACATGTACCGCGAGCCGAGATATTACGCATGGCTCGGATTCGACGGCGGCAAATGGTTTAACATGGAAGCTACCGACGATAAAAGTTCGTTCGGCGTGCGTGCCAAAGCAAACGAAACAGCCGGTCAAGGCAATGAAAATTTTAGTATAACAGGCTATTTTGCAAAAAAATTAGTCAGTTATAAAATCATTATGACACAAGCCTCTTCAAATATCGGAACTACAAGTTACACCTTTCCGATAATACGTTTATCCGACCTGTATCTTCTTTATGCAGAGGCGCTTAACGAATGCAAATCGCAGCCTGACAATGAAGTATATGAATATATCCAAAAGGTTAGAGACAAAGCGGGACTTGATAAGGAAACCGGCGGCTTGGTGGAAACATGGCAAGCCTTTTCAGACCTCCCCGACAAGCCGACAACGAAAATCGGAATGCGGGACATCATACGCAGAGAAAGACTTATCGAACTGTCGTTCGAGGGACAGCGTTTTTACGACCTGCGTCGCTGGCGGCTCAGTTTTGAATACCTCAACCGCCCCATACGCGGATGGAACGTCTCCGAAAAAGACGAAACAGGCTATTACAGAGAAACTTACATCTTCAACCGTAAGTTCGACATCAAAGACTATTTCTGGCCAATCAGACAGCAAGACCTGTATGTAAACCCGAAACTTATACAAAATTACGGATGGTAATTATTAAAAATCAAAGAATTATGAAAGATATTATAAAAAATTTGGCGTGCAGCCTTTTCTGCACTTTGTCATTGTTTTCGTGCAGTGAGCAGTTTCGTCATGAGCCGACAGGCGTTCAAACGGCCGGCTTGCCTTTACCGGTCAATCAGGCGCAGGTAAAACGAAATATCCCCGGCGGAGCCGTTATAGGCTTCGATATCAAGGGTAACACTAATGCGGCATACATAAAAGCTGTGTTTACAGGTTCCGACGGAGCCGAAAGAAACGTCATCGTATCGTCATACGTTGATACATTGACAATAAGAGGATTAGGCAATACCGATGCAAGAACCGTTCGATTATACGCGGTCAACAGGCAGGAAAAAACATCTTCCCCCGTTGAAGTTGTTATCAATCCGCTGACGCCGCCGGTAGAACAGGTTTTCGGCAGTCTCAAATACGCCGTTGACTTCGGCGGCTTTGTAATCGATTTCGGGGAAAACGTTGAAAAAGACGATCTTGCAATCCATTTTATACGCAAAGACAGCACAGGAAGCGCTTTTGAACCTTATGATGCTTTATACACATCGCTTGAAAGCGGTGTTTTCGTAGTACGCGACTTGCCTGCCGTTTCTAACGAGTTCGGGCTGTTCATACGCGACCGGTGGGATAATATTTCCGATACGCTGATTTTTTCGGCTACTCCGATGCGAGAAGATTATCTCAACAAGAAACTGTTTAAACGCTCATATCCGGCAGGCGACGTGATGTGGAACTTTTTCAGTGGCGGAGCATTTGAACGCGCTTACGACGATATTGTAAGCAACGGCAACTACGCTCACACCGACTATCCGGTAGAATTTCCCCACCGCTATACGCTCGACCTTGGCGTCAATGTTATTTTGAGCCGCTTCCGGCTATGGCAAAGACCCGGCTCAACAGTTCTTTATCAACACGGAGCGCCTAAATACTATAAGGTATATGGGCGTGCCGACGACCCCGGCTTCGGTAATGCCGAAAATGTACTTGAAGGCTGGACTTTGCTACGCGAATGTACGTCCTTTAAGCCTTCAGGCTTGCCGCTGGGACAATATTCGGCCGAAGACGAAGAATATAACGGCAGAGGTGAAGAATTTTCTTTTCCGCGTGATATTCAACCTATTAGATACATCCGTTTTGAATTTCTTGAAAGTTGGTCGGGTATGAAATGCTCGGTCGTCAGCGAACTTGCTTTCTGGGGAGAAATAATTCAATAATTTTTAATACTTTTACAATATGAAAACGAAAATATTCTTTGTATTTATGTGTTCGGCAGTAGTTTTCGGGATTACGTCATGCACGGATTTTAACGATATTAACCAAAAATGGCTTGACAGCGGCGAACAAACATACGTCGGAAAAGTCGATTCGCTCAAAGTGCGTGGCGGAAACAAACGAGTTCAGATTGTCGGTTTGATGAACTATGCGCAGACAGCCGATCGCTGTGTCATAAGATGGTTTGACGGGCTTAATAATGATTCCGTAACAGTGCCGTCTTCAACATGGCAGTCCGACGGCGTTATGCGCAAAGTTATCGACAATCTTGATGAAGGCACATATACTTTCAGCGCGATGACGTATGATAAGGAAGGACACCGCTCCGTCAATGTTGTAACAAGCGGCTACGCATACGGGGAGCGCTATGCACATCAGGCGGCGCAAAAAATCATCACAAACCTGCGACCGGAGCCGGAAGGAATGTATATATCATGGAATCAGACGGAAACAGCGCTGTCGGTTGAAATGCAGTATGACAAATCTTCCAACGAAACAGAAACGATTTTACTGCCCGGCAATGTGGCTGAAACAGTCGTCGAAGGGTGGAAAAAAGGTGGCGTCATACGCTTCCGTACAGGGTTGCTGCCGGAAGAAAACGCTCTCGACACCATTTATACCGACTGGAACGAACTGACTTTCCCTGTAAATGTAGAATTTGCCGTCAGCAAGACGAATATCAAACATCTGGTTATCCCATACGAGGCTACCACAGGCTATTCGGGAGCTTATACCGGAGTTTTTGACGATATTATCAGAGACGGCGCCAACCAGTTTCACAGCGGTTCGGGAGCGGGCGTCCCGCAACATCTTACTTTCGACCTCGGACTGAAAGCCAATCTTACACGCTTCGAACTCTGGGCACGTGATGACGGTTACAACAACTGGAACCCACGTATCATCCAGATATGGGGAATAGAAGATATTACAGGTGCCGAAATACCGCTTGCAAGCGCAGATGCGGGATGGGAAAGCAAAGCGCTTTCACTCGGATGGACAAAAATGACCGAAAACACATGCCCCGTTCCTGTTTATAACAAACTGACAATCAACAATCCCGCGAAAGTCAGATATATTATTGTCCGTACCAAAGAAGTCCATGGCGCACCTGCTACCGGCAGCGGCGCTTATACTATCCTGCGCGAAATTTCTCTCTTTGCTGATGATATTACAAAATAATTCTCTATGAAAAAGTTACATTTATTATTATGTTTATGTTTTTCTGCGGCGGCTTTTGCGCAGGATGCAACAACGCTATGGCAAATAGGCCAAAAGGATAAGAGCGCCGCAGATTTTGCGCTCGGCCCGTATGATTACTCCAAATTCGGACAGCGGTTTGATAATGCTACCGCTATCTATGAAATCGGTCTTAACAAACCGGCTGATTTTCCGTTTGTTATACCCGGCCCCGATGATGACTGGGCGGGCAACAGGTCGGCGCAGGCGGTAATCATTTTCGGTATCAAGGACTTGTCGGCGCCCGTCAAAGGCTCGCTTGTGATCGATTTTGTAGAGACGCACTCCTACAGCCCGCCTGTTTTGTCGCTCAATATCAACGGTTTCGTTAAAGAAATCAAAGTGCCGCAAGGTAACGACCAGCATTATTTCAGCAACAGAATTGTCAATAATAAACCGCTGAATATTACGGTCGAAATCCCGGAAAATATATTCAAAAAAGGCGATAATGTGATAGTAATAAAGTCAATATCAGGCTCTTGGGCTGTCTTCGACCGGATAGCGTTGATGACGGATACAAAACCGGCGCTTACAAAACCTGTCGGTGGGATAACGATTATCGGCTCGCGGGCAACTCCGGCGCTTGTTTACGGCAACTCCGGCGAACTGCGCCAGCCAGTTGCTCTGACCGTTCTCAACACAGGCGCAAAAAAACAGGTCGCAATCATGATAGACGGCAAAAACGCCGGTAACACGTTGATTAAGAAAGGAATAAACACTATCGAAACAACTATTCCCGAAGTTGACGCCCCAAAAAACATCACTGTCTCGCTGGCAGCAGGCGCTAAACAGACGTATCAAACTGTTGTTCAGGCCTTTCCTGTAAAGAAAATGACCGTTTATCTCGTTCAGCATACTCATACCGACATAGGCTATACAAAGCCGCAGACCGAAATTTTGCGTGAACATATCCGTTATATCGACTATGCCGTAGAATATTGCGAACTGACTGAAAATGAGCCTGATGACGCTCGTTTCCGCTGGACATGCGAAGCGGCATGGGCAGTACGCGAATATATCCGAAATCGCCCGCAAGAGCAGATAAACAAATTCCTGAAATACATCCGCAACGGACAAATTGAGGTAACGGGCATGTTTTTTAACATGGCGGAAATTGTTGACGAAAACTCTTTCAAGACGTTTTTAGAGCCGATACGCGAGTTTAAACGTCTTGGCATTCCGGTAACGACCGCCATGCAAAACGACGTCAACGGAATTGCATGGTGCCTTGCCGATTACATGCCGGATTTGGGAATAAAATATTTCTCGATGGGCGAAAACGGACATCGCGCACTGATTCCGTTTGACCGCCCGACGGTTTACAAGTGGGAATCGCCGTCCGGCAAACAGGTTTTTTCCTATCGTTCAGACCATTATCATACCGGCAACTTTTGGGGCATAAGCAACAACAATGCTTCTGCCGATTTGATAGCGCCAAGACTGTTTGACTATCTTGCCGGTCTCGACAAAAAAGGCTATCCTTTCGATGCTGTTTCGGTACAGTATTCCGGCTACAGAACCGACAATTCTCCGCCTTCAATGCACGAGAGTAAAGTTATTCGCGAATGGAACGAAAAATATGCTTATCCGCGCTTGCGAAGCGCTGTTTTTCACGAGTTTATGGATTATATTACTGCAAAATATGCCGACCGTTTGCCCGTTTATCGCGCCGCTTATCCCGACTGGTGGACCGACGGTTTCGGCTCGGCGGCTCGCGAAACAGGAGCCTCGCGACAAACTCATTCGGATATGATTGCCATTCAAGGACTTCTGTCTATGGCCGTCGCAAAAGGGCAAAAACTGCCCTCACATACGTTCAATTCTATCCGACATATTCACGAAAATCTGCTTTTTTACGATGAACATACCTACGGCGCCGCCGAAAGTATTAGCGACCCGCTTTGCGAAAATAGTCAGATACAGTGGGCTGAGAAAGGCTCCTACGCATGGGAAGCGCTCAAAAACGCCCAAATAATGTATGAAACATCGGCCGGATTGCTGCAAGAATTTATTCCCCGCCAAAATACGCCTGTCGTTACGTTCTATAACACTCTCAATCATCCGCGTTCGGGCGTTGTAGAATTGTATATCGACCACGAAATAATACCTCAAAACAAAGCGTTCAAAATCGTCGATGAAAACGGTAACGAACTGAAAACGCAGCATTTACGTTCTCGTAGCGAAGGCGCTTACTATGCTATTTATGCCGAAAATATTCCTCCGATGGGGTATATGACATACAGTATTATTGCATCACAGGACGCGCCTACAAGTTTGCCCGATACTCCGCTTAAAGATTATGCAATTGAAAACGATTATTTTAAAATCTCTTTCGACCCTTTAACGGGAGGTATTAAAAGCCTGTATGACAAAGAATTAAACACCGAATTAGTTGACCCCAAAGCAACTTGGCAACTCGGTGGCTTTGTTTATGAGACGCTCAAAGGCAACCGCCGACAGATGGAACAGTATAAACTGACCGATTACGAACGTAACGGACTGTCTGACGTTAAAATAACGGCCGGCAAGGATGGGGCTGTGTATCAGACGGTTATCGTACAGGGCAAATCGGACTGCTGCGAGCCTTCTTTCGGCATAAGAACGGAAATACGTCTCTTCCGTCACGAAAAAAGAATCGAACTATATTGCGAACTCAAAAAATCACCCCTTACAGCGCCCGACGGCATCTATGTGGCCTTTCCGTTCAAAATAGACAATGCTAAACTGTATTTCGACGTTCAGGGTGGCGTGGTCAGCGCAGGCGAAAACCAGCTGGAAGCGACGGCTAACGACTGGAATACCGTACAAACTTTTGTTTCAGCCCGAAATGACCGAATGCAGTTTGTTGTCGGCAGCAATACCGTTCCGCTTTTTCAACTCGGCGACATCAATACCGGCAGATATAAACGCCGAGCAACGTATGACAAACAGCACGTATATTCTTGGGTTACAAATAATTACTGGACAACTAATTTTCGTGCTTCGCAGGAAGGCGAACTGTGCTGGACGTATTATCTTACTTCGACCGATGACATATCAAATGCTTTTGCCGACCGTTTCGGCCGTGATTCGCGCGTGCCGTTGTTTGCAAGAGTGATACCCAAAGGCAAACCGAATAATATGCCTGCTTCATGGTCGGCGTTCCGTTTCAGTAATCCTCAACTGATTATGACATCGGTAACGCCCTCAATACAAGATGGTTACCTGTTGCTTAACGTCCGCGAGCCTGACGGCAAACCGGCCACTCTACAAATCCTTGACGCGGCAGGCAAACCACTCGCCTTTTCTATCGTCAACGCCCTCGAAGAGCCGCTGTCGAACAACAACATTACGGAAAACGAATTGAAACCGTTTGAGAATAAATTTATAAAGCTGCGCGTACCGGCGATTGAGAGATAGAATTAAGAATTAAAAATTACGAATTAAAAATTACGACACCAGCAGTTCGGACGAGGTTGCGCCTCGTCAAGTATATCTTGACAGGCTTTGCCTGCCAATAAAGCGATGCAGGCAAAGCCTGTCAAGATAGAGCAGACAAGGTAGAACCTTGTCCGAACAGCGGCTCGCATAATGTTTGCATACAACTTGCATAATGTTTGCATACAACTTGCATAATGTTTGCATACAACTTGCATAATGTTTGCATATGGCTTGCATAATGTTTGCATACGACTTGCATAATGTTTGCATTTACGAATTATCGAAGACAATACTCGTTAACGTACAGGGCATTCGTCATTGCGAGCAGTAATGATACAACCAAACGATAGGTACCGTCATTACTGCAAGGGTTGCGGTTTTGTTTGTTTGTTTGTTGCATGTGCGCTCAATTTTTGGCTGTAGAGATTGCCGATAACAGTTTGTCGATATCCTCGTGTGTATGATTGGAGAAAACGACTATTCTGAGGACATGTCCGGTGCCTGTTCCGGCATAGTTAAGTATCTGAATATAAATGTCTTTCGAGAGGATGTGATTGCGCAATTTTTGTATGTCTGCGTTGTTTCCGAAAGTAAAGGCAACGATGGGTAAGTCGTTGTCTTCAACGTCAAAACCCAGTTTTCGCATACCGGCT
>JAITHS010000349.1 GCA_031279875.1 Tannerella sp. | reverse complement strand
GGGGTTAAGGGAATGAGGGGACAAGGGATGAGGGGATGAGGGGATGAGGGGATGAAAACCGCTTGCAGGGTTTAAAACCGCTGCAAGGGTTTTGTAAACGAGCAGTCGAACAGATCAATTCGACTGCTCAAACAGACCAATTCGACTGCTCGAATATATCAATTCGACTGCTCAAAAAAAAAATTTGAGCAGTCGAAAAAAAAATTTGACTGCTCAAAATAATGTTTCGTCCTTGAGAGTATTCATAATACCCTTAAAACGCTGGATTGCTTCGTTCCTCGCAATGACGAATGCCCTGTACGTCATGGCTTCGGGCTAAGGTTTGCATTGCGAACTACCCTCCGAAATCATCGAAATGCAGCATTTCGCGGGGAACGCCGAGACTGTCTAACATGCCTTCGACGGCTTTTGACATCGGTCCGGGTCCGCACATGTAGTACTCAATTTCTTCCGGTTCTTCGTGGTCTTTGAGGTAAGTGTTATAGATTACCTGATGGACAAATCCGGCGGTGTATTTCACTCCTGCGGCGTCGGCGGCAGGGTCGGGACGGTCTAATGCGAGGTGGAACGAGAAGTTGGGATATTCTTTTTCAATTGCCAGAAAATCATTGAGATAGAACACTTCGTTGAGCGCTCTGGCGCCGTAGAAGTACGACATGCGGCGGTCGGTAGTGTGCAAGGTTCGTGTGAGGTGCATTATTTGTGCGCGGAGGGGTGCCATTCCCGCACCGCCGCCTATCCACATCATTTCGCGGGCAGAGTTGAAGATTGGGTGGAAATCGCCGTAAGGTCCGCTCATCTTAACTTTGTCGCCGGGTTTGAGGGTGAAAATATATGACGATGCTATGCCGGGCATAACGTCTTGAAAGCCGACCTGCGGTTTTGGTTTGAAGGGCGGGGTAGCGATGCGGACGGTGAGCATAATGCGGTCGCCTTCGGCGGGATAGTTTGCCATTGAGTAGGCGCGGACGGTGGCTTCGCGATTGGTACATTTCAAGCCGAAGAGACCGAACTGTTCCCATGCTTTGAGGTATTCGCCGCCGATGGTAGATTTGTCGATATCTACATTGTAATCCATTGAGTATGTGGGGATTGTTATCTGGGCGTATGAGCCGGGCAGGAAGTCCATGTGTTCGCCGGGGGGCAGTGCGACAATAAATTCCTTGATAAATGTGGAGACGTTGTTGTTGGATATGACGGTGCATTCCCACTGTTTGACGCCGAAAACGTCGTCGGGAACGCGGATTGAGATGTCGTTTTTGACTTTCGTCTGACATCCGAGTCGCCAGTTTGCCTGTATTTGTTTACGGCTGAAAAATCCGACTTCGGTAGGCAGGATGTTGCCTCCACCTTCGGGTATCTGACAGCGACATTGCCCGCACGAGCCGCTTCCTCCGCAGGCCGAAGACAGGAATATGCCTTGTGCTTGCAGGGTTCCGAGTACGGTACCGCCTATCGGGGCGTCGAAATTTTTCTCTCCGTTGACTGTTACTTTGACGTTTCCTGTTGGGATGAGTTTGGCTTTGGCGTAGAGTAAGATTCCTACCAGAATGAGTGTTACGGCAAGGAATACGACTGCTCCCGCCATCATTGTTAGTCCGCCTGAGATCAATACTATCATTTTTGTAATATTTTAATTATTAAATACTTAAACCTGAAAAACACATAAATCCCATACCCATCAGTCCGGTGAGGATGAAGGCTATACCGAGTCCGCGTAACGGCTTGGGGATGTCGGAATAGGCTAATTTTTCGCGTATGGCTGCCATTCCTATGATTGCGAGCATCCATCCGATGCCGGAGCCGAAGCCGTATCCTGTTGCTTCGGCGACGTTGGCGAAGTTGCGCTGCTGCATGAAGAGCGAGCCTCCGAGTATGGCGCAGTTGACGGCGATGAGTGGCAAAAAGATGCCGAGCGATGAGTAGAGCGCCGGGGCGTACTTTTCGACTACCATCTCGACAAGTTGTGTAAACGAGGCGATGATAGCGATGAAGAGTATCAGCGACAGGAAAGAGAGGTTGACCGATTCGTAACCGTCGCCGAGCCAGCGGAGAGCGCCCTCACGGAGGACGTAGTTTTCTAACATGTAGTTGATAGGCAGGGTGCAGACGAGTACGAACGTTACTGCAATACCAAGTCCGAGAGCGGTTTTAACACTCTTGGAAACAGCCAGATACGAGCACATACCGAGGTAGTATGCAAATATCATGTTGTCCACAAAAATTGACCTTACAAAGGTGCTGAATATTTGTTCCATATTTTTTATAAGTTATTGATTTTCTTCTAATTCAAGTTGTTGATAAATTAATCGTTTTAATTCCTCCTTATCAGGAAGATACAGTTGATATTTCGAGACAAAGAGTTGGCTGTTCATACCGTATGTAGCATATTCGACGAGTAGTGCGTCTTTGTCTTTCGATAGAATAATTCCAATCGGCGGATTATCTCCCTCAACGTTTTCTTCGTTGGCAAAGTATCCCAGATACATGTTCATCTGTCCGATATCGTTGTGTTGGACTTCTCTGATTTTCAAGTCAAAAAGCACAAAACAACGAAGTATGCGGTGATAACAGACCAAATCTACCCGATATGGTATATTGTTGATAGTCATCCTGAACTGTCGCCCGACGTAGGTAAAACCTTTGCCGAGTTCGAGAAGAAACGACTGCAAATTGTCTAACAAACGCGATTCTAACTCTGATTCGGAGATATTATACGGTTCTGGAATTTTCAGAAACTCAAATACATAAATATCTTTTATGACGTCTTGAGGCGATGCCTGCGTCTGTCCTTGCTTTGCCAATTGCAAGACCTGTTCTTTGTCTTTCGACAGTGCGAGGCGTACAAACAAGCCCGAATCTTTTTGCCTTTTCAGTTCGGCTACGCTCCAATTTTCCCTGATATTCTGCTGATAATAGAACGAACGTTCCAATTCGTCGTCAATCTTTAACAGTTCAAAATAGTGCGACCATGTCAATTTGTGAGAAAGCGTCTCACATATTGGGAAACGCAAATAGAAAAGTCTCATGTAAGTAAGATTTGAACGACTGAAACCCCTTCCGTGCAAGAGAGTTAAATCACGGGACAGGTTGACAAGCAACTGATCTCCATATTTGGCTTTCGGATTGCCTCCCTGCTCATATTCAACAATGTATTTGCCTATATTCCAGTTTGTTTCGAGAAGCGTTTCATTGACAGAACGAACAGCCTGCGCCTGCCCCTCAACATATCGTTGAGAGATGCGTTCAAGCAATTGTGTGTATTGCCGCGATGGTTGTTGATTGCGCCTAATCATTTCTGTCATAATGTTTTACGCTATGCTTTTTCCTGTAATTCCTTATTTCTTGAGCGATGTACCCATATGATGACTGCTACGCAGATAAGTGCCATTGGTGGCATTATCATCAAGCCGTTGTTGACGTAGCCGGCACTGTAAGCGATGTCGGGGATGACTTGCATGCCGAAAATGGTGCCGCTGCCGAGCAGTTCGCGGAAGAAGGCGATGATTACTAATATGATACCGTATCCCAGCCCGTTACCTATACCGTCGAGGAACGAATCCCACGGTTTGTTGCCCAGCGCAAAGGCTTCGAGCCGCCCCATGAGTATGCAGTTGGTGATTATCAGCCCTATAAAGACCGATAACTGTTTGCTGACATCGTAGGCAAAGGCTTTGAGGACTTCGCTGACGACTGTTACGAGGGCGGCTACAACTACCAACTGCACGATGATACGAATGCGGTTGGGGATAGTGTTGCGCAAGAGTGAGATGATGACGTTAGCAAACGCCACGACGACCGTAACCGATATTGCCATCACAATGGCCGGTTCGAGTTTGGCTGTAACAGCCAGAGCCGAACAGACGCCCAGCATCTGTACTATTACCGGATTATTCCGGCTCAACGGTCCTAATAATACTTGTTTAGTCTTTTCTGTCATAATATATTTTATTTTTAATATCCCGGATTTTGAGTTAAATTCGGGCTTTGGTTTACAACTGATGGATGAAAGGGTAGCAGTTTGTGATGTTCTTTTGCGCCGTATTGTTTGAGGCGGTCGAGAAATGTATTGCTGCGTTTGAGGAAAGCGTAAGTCAAGCCCTCATTTTTGAGTTCTTGATGCCACAGGTCGGCACTCATCGCCTTTATTTCTTCGTATGAAGCGTTGGCGGGAAGAGGGGTGTATTTATCTTTGTGCCAAGCAATTATAGTATTGAGATATTTAACGGCATCGGCGAGGTCTCCCATCTCCATCAATTCTTCCGATTTTAACAGTATAGTCTCTGCAAATCGTACAGGATAGATGTGTGAGCCTTTTATCATCGCTTCCGGATAGCTTTCTGTCGTAATGCCCTGACTTATAGCGTCTTTACCCCATACTAATACCGATGAATTCATCAATGACTGATATAGCGGAAAATCAAGTATTTCGCTTAATGAGGAAAAATTGTAAAAATGTTCGTTGAGTGTGATGCGCTCTATGAGTTGCAAAGCGCCGTGTTTTAGGTCAATTCTTGATGCGGGCGCCATTGCTATCACTGCGTTACAATCTGCTAATATATAGTTTCTTACCTCTTCGGCGGAGTTGTGTCTTAATGGAGTTACGACATCCGATACTATCGGCACGCCTCCAAACCAGTTTAGCAGCATCGAATAGACGTATGCCCTGATGAAAATTGCCTCTGCCGTGTATTCTCGGATCTCTGCCTGCGTAACAGTTACCTTTCCGGACGGGTTAATGATATTGTTTGCTATCAGGATAAGTTCGTAGGACTTAGAAAATAGTTCGTAGATTTTAGGGTTATTAGGTTGGAAGGTGAAATTAGCAATTTGTTCATAACCGGAGATGTTTTCAACGTCGTGTGTCAGTACTGCATCAAAAATGTTTGCTTTTGTAATCAGATTATTATAAGACTGTTTCATGCCCTGCGCTGTCGCCCGCATGTCGAAATATGCTTCCATACTACCACCGCCACCCCAAGGGTCTGTACGGTCTATATATTCCCATTTCAAAGAAGAATAGTTTTGTGGCTTTTCGGTAGAGAGAAAAATTGAATATTCCGAAACTGTGGCATACAGCACATTCCAACCCTTGCGGAATTGAACGTCAATTTTTCGAGGGAGTTCAACCTGATTATATCCCTCGTCTCCTTTGATGGTGAAAGGGCGGTCGCAATAGCAGTAAGCTGCTTCAACATTTGAGTTGCGAAACGCAAACTCTCCTTGCTTTTCTTGTCCTTTAATGCCTATCAGACTGATATACATCATTTTAGCGTCAAGATCGCTTATCCACGGGTACATAAATTCATCTACCGATTCCGTAACCGGCGGAATTACAATGTCATCTAATACTGCGGGAAGCGACAGTTCAAATTTACCGTTTTTGTACTCGCAGTCGGCAATCGTGGTTCCGATTGTTTGATCCAAGTCGCGATACATAACGGCCGACACGATACTAACGTTTTGAGCCGCCAATTCGCCGCCTTTTTCTATTGTTGCTTTAATAACAAAAGGCGGTTCTTCTTCTATTTCCGGTTTGTTGTTGTCGCCGCATCCGCCTGCGATTGCGCTCGCCAACAATGCCACCGCAAACCTTGCAAACCGGTCGTGTATTATACTTTTAATGTCTTTTTGTTCTGCTTGTTTCATATCTTTTTATATTATTTAGTTAAAATTATTTTCCATTTTTCATTAGTTTTTTCTATCAAGCGCTTCTTTTTTAGAGTCTGAACAGATGTACGTACTGCATGTTTCCATTTTTTTCCGAAATTCACACCGTTAATCACTCTATTAACACCATTACATAAATCAGGATGTATTTCAGACAAATATGTATTGATGTCTTCCTGTGGCAATTCACCATATTTTTTTAAAACATACAAAATAGTTTTTTCAAATATCGGATGAATTTTGCCATCAGCAACTTTTAATGCTATCAATTTGTTGTCAACTTCATTAAGCACTTCACTTAACTGTGTATCAAGCCCTTTGTTTTTTGCAGTTTCTGTATTCTGAATATTTTTAACTCTTTCAGTCAACAAGCAGTATTTCACAATGTCATTTAGATTTACTAAAGCACCCAAATTGCCATAATCAGTCAAATCATTTTTAATGATAGCTACAATATTTTTTTCTGTTATATAAGTTCCATATTCGTAATTATTAAATAGCCCTCCTGCAGTCAAATTCCCTGAAGTGATTATAGCCTCTCTATTATCTTGAATATAAACTTTTGCATGTAAACTTGGCAAGTGGAATACCTGCACAAGATTAATATTGTCGAATAACTTTTTAAAAGAACAGGGGTTCGTAGCGCCTTGATAAATGTTTCGTGAAGATAGATTCGTAATAAAACGCAGCAATCCTTTATTCTTAAATTCCGAAGGTATAGCCTGTATTAAAAAATCAGCACCTCCATCCGAAATATAAGGACTAGAAATTGTCAATTCAGAACGCACATTATGAAAAAGACCACTGAGTTTGTTCTGCCAACCGCGTTGTATTACCTCTATCATGCTACTATTTTATAATTATTAAACAAATGTTCATAATCAATGTTCATCAAATACTTAATGTCTTTCCCTTGAAACATGGATAGAACATCTAACTTTATCAAGTCTTGTCTGTCAAATAAATAGGAATAAACACATTCTAATGTTGCATTGTGATTTTTGTAATCATATATCAAATAGGCAACAAGAACTCCGTAGCAACCGTAAAGTTGTATTGTCTGTTCAATAGCCTCTTTGTCATTCAAGCACATGTATTCGTCAGCATTTAAAAATTTAGCCTTTATATCCCAATTTATAGTCCCTTTCAAGTCAAACGTTACATTATTAAACTTGTCTCCCGGAAATTCAAACTTATCAGCAAGTATTTGACGAACCTTAAACTCAAAATACCATCCGCACCATTCCATTTGTTTCCAATTATAATCTGCATCTTGTAACTCAAGAATGCACGATTTCCCATCCCAAGACTTTGGCAGTTGCGGTAAATATTCTTTTAGTTTATTTATATCTGTTTTATACATAATTATATTAATTTAAATTTGTTTTATTTCCAATTGTTGACATATCTTCCGGACTGTTATTTCATCTATGTCAGCATGTCGCGGCACAGAGGTCTTTTTACTTGTCAGTATATTCAAATATATTGAATGGCTACTGCCCTCACGCAACAACATACAATTATGATTTTCAAGATGTTGTATTACTTTCATACGTTTCATAATACGGCAATACTTCTGCTGACAAAATCTCGTCCCTGAAATGTTTTCAAGGTTTCATCCCGTTCACATTCAAGAAGTAAACGAATTGCATCTTTCAGATTATCTTCGGCATCGTCGATTGTTTTGCCTTGCGTAATAGCCGCAGGCAACTGTGCGCATTGCGCTACATACCAGCCGTTTTTACCTTGTTCAATGATTGCAGTATATTCCATCGTTACTTCCCTTTCTTCAAGAATCCGACATACTGTTGCAAGCTGGCGGCGATCATGCGGTCAACGCCTTTGCTGGTGATAGTGCCGCCGGATATGCCGTCAACATAGTCCTGACCATGAGCCTCTTTGCCGGGTTTGACTACGGCAATGCTCTTAAATTCGGCATTTTTAAACAACTGTTTACCTGCAAACTCGGCGCGGAAATGCGTTGTTGCTATCTCGGCGCCAAGTCCGGGTGTTTCGCCCTGATGGCTAAAATCAGCTCCAAAGATAGTGTTACCGTCTTCATTAACAGATACATAGCCCCAGATAGGTCCCCACAAACCTGCGCCCGACAGCGCCATGACGTATTTGGTTTGACCGTCAACTTTCGCCACAAACACAGGATAGGCCTTGTTGTCAAACATTTTTGAGGCGTCGGCTGCAAATGCGTCGCCGTCGATGCGTTCACCATTGTCGTTAACAAGAAAAGCATCGGTGATGAGTTTCTTGTAGATTGTTTCCGTTTCGGTTCCGTTAACCGTCTGATTGATAGACCTTAAAATCTGCTGTCGCTTGTCGTTGTCTTCATTTGCTTTCTGGTAGGAACGCAACGACTGCGACGTAAACGCCAGCAACACAGCCACAAGCATCACCATAACGGAAGCGTAAACGACGGTATAGACATTGCTATCGCGGTTCATTCCTTTTTTTGAGCCGCCGTCGGCTGTTGCAGGTGCGTCAATCAATTCAAACTCTGAAGCTGGCGCTCCGCAAACAGGGCATACATCGGGAACAACGTCTCCTTCAACGATGTATCCGCATAATTTACATCTGTATTTACTCATATTTTAAAATATTTAGTTCTAAAAACGCCGCAAAGTTATGATTTTTTTTCATTATTTCAAAAATTATTTTTACCTTTGCAACCGTTTTAACAAACAATATTATCTATGAACAAAGAGAAAGAGAAGTCAAAATCGCAGCAAATTATTGAAAATATGTTTATCAATGCCATTTCAAAGGCAACGGAAGGCAACAACGGCGCGGTCATCAACGAACTGCACGTACAAATAGATCCTGTTGCCGGAGAATTACAAGTTTATGACGGCAAAGAAACGCTGTTGGAAAAAAATATCATCTTTGAATGGGCAGAGCGTTATGAGCGGGGAGCAGACCCGATGCCGATGGCGGTACATACCGTCGGAGTATCGCTGGCGGCGTTGCGCAAACGCGAAGTGTTCGACAATCCGTGTATCGGGCGTCCCTTTTCCGTTTTTATTGTAGATGATAATTTCAGCAAAACCTCAACGGCACTTGCACTCGACGGCAGTGAAGCGATTGTTTCCGAAGGAGGACGGCTGATGAAAAACCTTGACCATGAATTGAAAGTCTTTTTCAAAGATATATTTAAAGATACGGGAATAGTATAAACAATAATATAAACAGTTATGTATCAAATCATTAACAAACAAAGGGATTTTTTTTCTTCCGGCGTAACGAAGAATATAGAGTTTCGCAAACAGCAACTGACACGTCTGCGACAAGTAATTGTAGAAAAACACGCAAGCATCGAACGCGCCTTGTTTGCCGACCTTCATAAATGCGAATTTGAGGCCTTTGCCACAGAGACGTCGGCTATCATTGATGAAATAACATGCGCCATAGACAACCTCGACGAATGGGTCAAACCGGTAGAAAAGCCCGCGCCGCCGGTGTTTGGTCAAACAAGAAGCGAAATAATTTACGAGCCTTACGGTATTGTTCTTATTCTCAACACATGGAACTATCCTTTTGTGCTGGGATTCAAGCAGTTAGTCGGCGTTTTAGCCGCCGGTAACTGTTGCGTTTTAAAACCGTCGGAGATAGCACCGGAATGTTCAAAAGTCATATCCGACATTATCAGCGCTGCATTTGCGCCCGAATACTGCACCGTTATAGAAGGCAACGCCGACACAGCCGCCGCCCTAATGCGGGAACGCTTCGACTTTGTTGCATATACCGGCAGTATTGCGACAGGACGGTTAGTTGCCGTCGCTGCCGCCGAAAATCTTACCCCCTGTATGCTTGAACTTGGCGGTAAAAGCCCCTGTATCATTGATAAATCGGCTGATATAGAGCGGTCGGTAGCATCTATTTGCTGGGGCAAGTTTATTAATGCGGGGCAAACATGTACCGCGCCCGACCATGTGTGGGTTCATAAAAGCATTAAAAATCAGTTTGTTGAAGCCGTTATAGCGCAAATAAAGAAGTTTTACGGCGAAGACGCCTCTAATAGCAACGACTACGGCAGGATAGTAAACCTGCGTCATTTCAACCGCCTCAAAGCGTTGATGAACGACGGCAACATCGTTTACGGCGGGCAAACCGACGAAAACGATCTCTTTATCGCCCCTACTGTTATCGACTCAATAACGCTTGACAGTCCTGTAATGCAGGAAGAAGTGTTCGGCCCCCTGATGCCGATACTTGAATACGAGCGCCTTGACGACGTTATCAATACCCTCTCGAAGCGAGAAAAACCCCTTGCATTATATCTTTACACTACCGAACAATCTACGGAAGATATGGTTATCAACGGATTATCGTTTGGCGGCGGTTGCGTTAACACTACGCTGATGCACATGATCAATAATAATTTGCCGTTCGGCGGCATAGGCGCCAGCGGTTACGGCAATTACGAAGGCAGGTGGAGCGTTGAAACTTTCTCACACAAGAAGAGTATCCTTCGCCGTACCCTTTCCGACGATCCACCACCACTATTTCCTCCCTACGGCGAAGGCGCACGATTTCTCAAAACATATTATAATATAAATAAATAATAGCATTTATGTTGTAGGCATCATCCTGTAGTATGGGACAATTTCTAACATTATTATGACACAGGAACTTATTTATATTCAAAATAAAATTTATGAAATCCGCAGACAGCGCGTAATGCTTGATTTTGATTTAGCGGAAATGTATCAGGTAGAAACTAAAAACCTGAATTTGTCGGTGAAACGAAATATCAAACGTTTCCCCTCTGATTTCATGTTCCAACTCACAAATGAAGAGTGGGACAATTTGAGGTTGCAAATTGAAACCTCAAAAAGAGGCGGACGCAGATACTTACCGTACGCATTTACCGAACAAGGAGTAGCGATGCTTTCCGGATTACTTAACAGCGATATTGCTATTGAAATGAATATCAGAACTTGCGGAACAAAAACGCATTGCAGACAAACCTCGTCGGCCAATCGGTTTTCGTACGGAAGAACAAAACAAAGAATTGTAAGTAATTAATTATAAACTAATAATGTAACAAAAAATGACAGACGAAAAGGAATTGGATTTAAGCGAGAGTTTCAGACAAAAGACATGGAACGAATCAATAACAAAAGATTCGTGGATGGTATTTAAGGTGATGAGCGAGTTCGTTTCGGCGTATGAGACGATGGGCAAAGTAGGCCCTTGCGTATCGATTTTCGGTTCGGCACGCCTCAAACCCGATAACAAATACTATCGTATGGTAACCGAAATAGCAAAAAAAATCACAAAATTAGGCTTCGGTATCATTACCGGCGGCGGTCCGGGCATCATGGAAGCAGGCAACAGAGGCGCCCAATTAGCCAACGGCATGTCTATAGGTTTAAACATCGAACTGCCGCACGAGCAGGGCGCCAACCGCTATGTTGACTCTCATTACAACATGACGTTTGAATATTTCTTTGTCCGCAAAACGATGTTTGTCAAGTATTCGCAAGGATTTATTGTCATGCCCGGCGGCTTCGGCACGTTAGACGAACTGTCGGAAGCCCTCACACTGATACAGACCCGCAAGATAGCCGAGTTTCCGATTATCCTTGTCGGGTCGGAGTTCTGGTCGGGACTGTTAGACTGGTTTACGAACACTTTACTTAAACAAAAATTGATAAGCCCTGCCGACCTGCGTCTGTTCAGAGTAGTTGACACTGCCGATGAAGCCGTAGAACATATCCGTCTCTTCTACGAAAAATATGCCGTTAAGGTTAATTTCTGATGTAGAGGTGTTTTTAATATGTAGAGGTGTTCTTAATTCTTAATTCTTAATTCTTAATTTTTAATTCTTAATTTTTAATTTTCAATTATACCGTCCAGCGTTTCGATGAGGTCAAGAGAGAAAGAGTGAGACATAGACGGGCTTTCGATGAGATTGCGGTCAAGGCAAGACATTACTTCCGCCGCCTCGTAGTTGAAACCATTGCCATCCAAGCCTGCCGCAAGAGGTGTTTCGGTACCGTCGGGCGCTACAAACATCAGCCTGTCGGTTCGGGAAAACTGTCGCGGTATTTTCAACTGACCTTTCTCTCCATACACACGCGCTTCGTTTTCAAACTGCGCCGCCAACGACGACGACAACATACTCAACTCGCCGCCGGAATGACGCATCAGTATCGCCGTCGTCATATCGGTACCCGTAGGCGCGGGGACAGATAAAGTCCTGATTTCGATCGGTTTGCCGAACAGATACAATGCCGTAAAAACGGGATAGATACCGATGTCGGGCACAGAGCCACCACCAAGAAGAGGCGCAAAGACGCGGTCTTGCGGGTCGAACGCGCGAAAAAAACCGAAGTCACACTGCAACATAACCGGTTTGCCGATAATGCCCGCTTCGATTTGTAGTTTGAGATTGAGCATGTTAGGAAGAAATCGCGTACATAATGCTTCCATCAGGAAAACGCCTTTTTCGCGTGATTTGGCTATCATAGAACATACTTCAGAGGCGTTGGAAGCAAAAGGTTTCTCACACAGCACGGCTTTACCCGCTTCGAGGCACATTAAAGTATGCTCGCAGTGAAGATTATTGGTCGTAGCGATATAAACAACGTCAAGCGTCTTATCTTCAAGCATTTCCGTGTATGAGCCATATACCTTTTCAAATCCGAACTCGTCGGCAAAATCTTTGGCTCTCGAATAAGAGCGCGAAGCGACGGCATACAAGCGAGCCTGCGGCAACAATTGCAGCCCTGCGGCAAACTTGCGTGCTATTCTTCCGGGGCCTATTATGCCCCAATTATATGTCTTTTTATGTTCTTTCATCAGAAATCAAATTTTCGGCAAAAGTAGATAAAAAACACGTGATTTCCAAACGCGAGAAAAACAAAAAAGTTTTTTTCAGATGAAAGATACAATTTTTTTTTGAAAAAAACTTCAAAAAATTTGGAAATACGAAAAAAACTTGTTACCTTTGCGCCGCTTTTCAAGCAATTTCAGCATTGCAACCGTTAAAAAGGAAGGATGGGTGAGTGGCTGAAACCAACAGTTTGCTAAACTGTCGTACGGGTTACCGTACCGGGGGTTCGAATCCCCCTCCTTCCGCTGAAATTTTCAAACTTTCGAAAAAAATCTCCATATAATTTGGAGAAGAAAAAAAAATCTTTTATTTTTGCGGGTAAATTTAGAATGACGTATGAAAAAAAATAAGTCAAAAATAATATCAGCGCTGTATATTGCGCTGACAGCGGTTATAATTTTGTTGCTCATACCTCGCGAAGGTAAGTTCAGATACGGTTTTTTTGAGGGTAAGCCATGGCAATACGGCTTGCTGACGGCGCCGTTTGACTTCCCCGTTTACACCGACCCTGCCGATGCTGCGCAAGACAGTATTCCTTTATCGGATAGAACAATACAGGAGGGTGAGCGAATTGTGGATAGAGGAGATGTGGTTAACAGCCGGATTTTCAGAGTCTTATCGTCGCTAAAAAACGAGTATGAAACACAAACTTTCGGCAAAAGACGCAGTACGATTATCTTTATCGGTCAGATGTTGCTGATATTCACCATCTTTGCATGTTTCGGACTATATCTTGTTCGGTTCAACCACAAGATTTTCTACAAACGACACAATCTTATTTTCCTTTTGCTGTGTATTCTGACGGTATGTATTACAACGCAAATGTTCGTAAAATACACTGATTTAAGCATTTACATTTTGCCGCTGGCAATAATTCCTATTATCATACGGACATTTTTCGATTCTCACAGCGCTCTCTTTGCTCATCTTATAACGGTATTGATATGCTCTCTTTGCGCCCTCTTTCCGTATGAGTTTCTTATGATACATATCATCGGCGGTATTGTAGTGATTTTCAGCCTCAAAGAACTGACACAACGGTCTCATCTATTTAAAAGCGCTTTGTTTGTAACTATCTCATATATTGTTGTTTATACAAGTCTTGTCATGTTACAGGAAGGCGACCTGAGCAAACTGAACCATTCGATGTATATCTTTTTCGGTATCAATTTTATACTGATAATGTTTTCATACGTACTGATTTACATTCTTGAAAAGTTGTTCGGATACTTGTCGCCGATAACGCTGGTAGAACTGTCAAACATCAACCACCCGCTCTTAAAGCGTCTTTCGGAGCTGGCGCCGGGAACGTTTCAGCATTCGATGCAGGTGTCGATTTTGGCGGCAGAAGCAAGCGAAAGGATTGGCGCCGACACACAACTCGTCAGAACCGGAGCGCTATATCACGATATAGGCAAGATGCTCAATCCCGCATTTTTTACCGAAAACCAGCAAGGCGTTAATCTGCATGAGAAACTGCGGTTTGAAGAGAGCGCCGCAATCGTCATTTCACACGTTACCGACGGGCAAAAGCTGGCCGACAAAGCCGGTTTGCCGAACCAAATCATCAATTTTATCATTACTCATCACGGCAAAAGCAAGACGAAATACTTCTACAACTCGTTCCGTAACGCTTTTCCTGACACGCCTGTTGACGATACGCTGTTTACGTACCCCGGCCCTAATCCGTTTACCAAAGAGACGGCTTTGCTGATGATGGCCGATTCGGTTGAGGCGGCGTCGCGAAGTCTGAAAGAATATACCGATGAAAGTATTAAGGCTCTGATAGACAGAATAATAGACAGTCAAATATCCGACGGTTTATTAAATGTTGCCCCGATAACATTTCGAGACATCACTCACATCAAAGAAGTATTTCTCGAACATCTCAAAACCATTTACCACACGCGCGTTGCGTATCCGGAATTGAAAGTTAATTGATGGTTCGGACGAGGCTGTGCCTCGTCCTGTTTTATCTTGGCAGGCTGTGCCTGCATTGATGCAGGCACAGCCTGCTCGGATAGAACAGACAAGGTAGAACCTTGTCCGAACAGCGTCCGAGCTATTTGATGCGTGTATAACCGTAAATGGCCAGTTCGCCGAGTTCTTCTTCGATACGAAGGAGTTGGTTATATTTAGCCATGCGGTCGGAGCGGCTCAACGAACCGGTTTTGATTTGACCGCTGTTAGTAGCAACGGCGATGTCGGCTATGGTAGCGTCTTCGGTTTCGCCCGAACGGTGGCTTGTTACGGTAGTATAGCCGTGACGGTGAGCCATTTCGATAGCGTCGAGAGTTTCGCTCAGCGAGCCGATCTGATTGACCTTGATGAGGATTGAGTTGGCGCAACCCATTGCGATACCTTTTTTGAGGAACTCAACGTTGGTAACAAACAAATCGTCTCCAACTAACTGACATTTAGAGCCAATCTTGTCGGTCAACAGTTTCCATCCGTCCCAGTCGTTTTCGCTCATACCGTCTTCGATTGAGTCTATCGGGTATTTGGCGATGAGTTCTGCCAGGTAATCGGTCTGTTCGGCGGAAGTACGTTTTTTGCCTTGTGCGCCTTCAAACTTGGCGTAGTCGTAAACGCCGTCTTTGTAGAACTCCGACGAGGCGCAGTCGAGACCGATAGTTACGTCTTTACCCGGCTCGTAACCGGCGTTTTTGATAGCTGTCAAGATAGATTCGAGAGCCTCTTCGGTACCGCCCGACAAGTTGGGAGCGAAGCCGCCTTCGTCGCCTACTGCGGTGCTAAGTCCTTTGTCGTGAAGTACTTTCTTTAAGGCGTGGAACACTTCGGCGCCGCAGCGCAGACCTTCGCGGAACGAGGTAGCGCCGACGGGACGAATCATAAACTCCTGAAAAGCGATAGGAGCGTCGGAATGTGAGCCGCCGTTGATGATGTTCATCATCGGAACGGGCAGGACGTAGGTGTTAGTGCCGCCCAGATAGCGATAGAGAGGCACGTCGAGATAGTTTGCGGCAGCCTTTGCTACTGCGAGCGATACGCCGAGTATGGCGTTAGCGCCGAGTTTCGACTTCGTAGCAGTGCCGTCAAGGGCAATCATCTTCTTGTCGATAGCCCTCTGTTCGAGCGCCGAGATGCCGATAAGGGCAGGTGCAATGATGTTGTTCACATTGGCAACGGCTTTGAGGGTACCTTTGCCCAGATAGCGGCTTTTGTCGCCGTCGCGCAGTTCGAGCGCTTCGTTTTCGCCTGTTGACGCTCCCGACGGAACGGCAGCGCGTCCGATAACGCCAGATTCGAGAATCACATCTACTTCAACCGTAGGATTTCCACGGGAATCAAGTATCTCACGGGATACGATTTTTTCTATTTTCATACTTCTTACTGTATTAAAAAAATTAATTATTGAGTATTGAGGCGGCAAAGGTACATTATTTTTTTTGAAATTCCAAAAGAAGGTGATTTTGGTTCGAAAAAAAATGAGGTGCTATGGCATTCGTCATTGCGAATGCCCTGTTCGTTAACGCCCTCTCAATGATGCAGTTGAGCGAAAAACGTCATTGCGAGCAGGAATGATACCACTAACATTAACCACTAACAACTAATCACTAAAAAATTTGTATCTTTGTGGTCGGAAACAACAAAACAAGAACCCACCGGCGCCACAGAAGACACGGAAGTACACGTAGAATAAAAAAATCCGTGTACTTCCG
>JAITHS010000336.1 GCA_031279875.1 Tannerella sp. | reverse complement strand
AGCGTCAAGGCGTACCTTGTCTTTCGCCAGCATGGCAGTTTTGATGTCTGCACTGATTTGTTCGAATAAATCCATAATATTTTAGTTGAATAATAGTACAAAGTTACGAAAAATAATCCAAAAAAACAACAAAAAATTTTGTGAATAGAAAAAAAATGCGTACTTTTGCGGCTCTCAAAACCTGCGGCAGTGGCGTAATGGTAGCCGCGTCGGCCTTAGGAGCCGGTGCCGAAAGGCGTGGGGGTTCGAGTCCCTTCTGCCGCACGTTGATGATCCAAACCGCTTGCAGGGTTTAAAACCACTGCAAGGGTTTCTGCTTTCTCCAAACCGCTTGCAGGGTTTAAAACCACTGCAAGGGTTTCTGCTTTCTCCAAACCACTTGCAGGGTTTAAAACCACTGCAAGGGTTTGTTTGTCACTTTAAGTAAGTAGCGTCAATGTATCTTTGGCTATCATAAATTCCTCGTCGGTGGGTACTACCATGACGGTTACTTTACTTTCAGGCTTACTGATAACAGTTTCCGTGCCGCGTATTGTGCGATTTTTCTCCGCATCAAAAACAAGACCCATATATTCCATATTGCTGCAAACGGCTTCGCGGGTATTCCACTGATTTTCACCAACTCCTCCTGTAAAGATCAGAATATCAAGCCCTCCGAGTGCTGCGGTATATGAGCCGACGTATTTTTTGATCCTGTAATTATACATTTCGAGCGTCAGAGCGGCACGGCGGTTGCCTTCATTGATAGCCTTGTCGAGGTCGCGCATGTCGGACGAGACGCCCGAAAAGCCTGCAACGCCGCTCTTTTTGTTGATCAACTCCGAAACGCTTTCAGGGTCAAGTTTTTTCCTCTGCATGATATAAACCAGCGCTCCGGCGTCAATATCTCCGCAACGGGTACCCATAATAAGTCCCTCAACAGGCGTCAGTCCCATCGATGTGTCGATTGATTTACCGTCTTTGATGGCTGTTATTGAGCCGCCGTTACCGATGTGAGCCGTTATAATACGTTGATTTTCAAACGGTACGCCAAGAATTTCACACGCTCGTAGCGACACATAGCGGTGGCTCGTGCCGTGAAAGCCGTAGCGTCGAATGCCGTACTGCTTGTATATTTCGTACGGAATGGCGTAAGAATAAGCGTAATCGGGCATTGATTGATGAAAGGCAGTGTCGAAAACCCCTACCTGCGGAGTTCCGGGCAGGATACGGTTCATTGCCGTTATGCCTTTCAGATTGGCGGGATTATGCAAAGGTGCAAGGTCGGCACATTCTATTACCTTGCTAATCACTTCGTTATCAACTACCACGCTGGAAGAAAACTTTTCTCCGCCGTGTACTACGCGATGACCGATAGCATCGATTTCTTTGTAATCGGCGATACAGCCGTATTGGGCATCAGTTAATATGCTGAGGATGAAAGATATACCTTCTTCGTGGTTTGGAATATCCTTTTCGATAGTTACTTTTTCTCCCGTTGCCATGTCGGTAAATTTCAGGAATGTGCCTTTGAGACCGACTTTTTCTACTCCACCCTGAGCCATGACATTGCCCGAAGTCATGTCAAAGAGTTTGTACTTGATGGAACTGCTTCCGCAATTTAAAACTAATATTTTCATAATTATAATTTATTTTGTCCATCCCTCAACTGCCTGAAGAGCAGGGAGTTCAAGACCGAGGTTATACTTTTTGTTTAAATCAAACAACGCTTGTCGCAGCAATTGCGGATTTGCGCCCTGCAACGTTTCGACTGTCGGATGACCGGCTTTTTGAATTGCCGGAATCCATTCTTCGGGAATGCCCAGAGCAAGATATTTTTCTGTCGGGTCTTTTTTGACGGTATTTTCCGGTCTCATTTGAGGAAAGAAAAGTACCTCCTGAATTGATGTTTGTCCGGTCAGAAGCATCACAAAACGGTCGATACCGATACCCATACCGCTTGTAGGGGGCATTCCGTATTCGAGCGCCCGAACGAAATCCATATCGATAAACATTGCTTCGTCGTCGCCTTTTTCACTCAATCGCAACTGCTCCTGAAAGCGTTCCAACTGGTCTATCGGATCGTTTAGTTCGGAATATGCGTTACACAGTTCTTTGCCGTTGACTATCAGCTCGAAACGCTCCGTTAATTGCGGGTCGTTGCGGTGTCGCTTGCATAGCGGAGACATTTCTATAGGATAATCGGTTATAAATGTGGGCTGTATGTAGTGTGCCTCGCATTTCTCGCCAAATATCTCGTCAATAAGTTTGCCTTTACCCATAGCGCTATCGGTCTCAATATCAAGGCTTTTGCATAATTCCCGCAAAGCCGTTTCATCCATACCGGTAATATCTGTGCCGGTATGTTCGAGGATGGCTTCGGTCATCGTTACGCGGCGGAAAGGGGTTTTGAAACTGATTGTTGTGCCATCGACAGTAACTTCGTCAACGTCGCCGTTAACAGCCTTTGCTACGCGCTCAATCATTGTTTCGGTAAACTCCATCATCCATTTGTAATCTTTGTAAGCGACATAAATCTCCATGCAGGTAAACTCCGGATTGTGAGTTCTGTCCATGCCTTCGTTGCGGAAATTCTTCGAAAATTCATATACTCCCTCAAAACCGCCGACTATCAGCCGTTTAAGATATAACTCATCGGCAATACGCAGATACAGAGGCATATCCAATGCGTTATGATGAGTTATAAACGGACGGGCAGTAGCACCGCCGGGGATAGATTGAAGTATCGGTGTCTCAACTTCGAGATAGCCGAAAGAGTTGAAATATTCTCTCATCGCGGTATATATCTTGCTGCGTTTCAGGAAAATATCTCTAACATGCCGATTTACAACCAAATCGACGTAGCGTTGACGATATCGTTGTTCGGGGTCTGTAAAACCGTCATAAACGACGCCGTCTTTTTCTTTGACTATCGGCAGCGGGCGTAACGATTTCGACAGCACGGTAAGCGTTTCCGCATGAACGGAAATCTCGCCCATCTGTGTACGGAATACATACCCGCTGACGCCTATAAAATCCCCTATATCAAGGAGTTTCTTGAACACGGAGTAAGCCCCAGCCGCCTCTCCCGAAAGAGGCGGTTCGATGCTGTCGCGCGTAATATAAACCTGTATTCTGCCGCACGAATCCTGCACTTCGGCAAACGAGGCTTTACCCATGATACGGCGGCTCATCAGTCGGCCTGCAATCGTTACATGTCGGCGTTGCGTTTCGTCATCGTTGAAATTTTCGATAATATCGTCGGAATAAGCGTCAACCTTAAACTCTGCCGCCGGATAGGGGTCTATCCCCGCTTCCCGCAACTGATTGAGACTGCCCCGCCGTATGATTTCCTGTTCGCTTAAATCTAAAATATTCATAAATAATTGTTTGAAAACTGCTGCAAAGGTACAAAATTAAATTAAGAATTAAGAATTAAAAATTGACGACGCGCAAAGATAATGAGTTTTTTTCTTTATTTCGGGTGCAAAAACGAAAACAGCGATCACCTACATACGTATGTAGTTAATCTGGGCATTCGTCATTGCGAGGAACGAAGCAATCCGGAATACAGGAAGAAATCCGGAAAGAAAAGGCACGCCGGATTGCTTCGTTCCTCGCAATGACGTGGTACCACTAATCACTAATCACTACCAATGACGAATGCCCTGTTACGTCCTAACTCGTATTGAAATGGCGTTTTTGTGGGCTTCGAGGGATTCGGCGGCTGCAAGTATTTCGATTGTAGGAGCGAGAGTTTGCAAGCCTTCGCGTGTGAGTTCCTGAAAGGTTATTTTTTTGACGAAACTGTCTAAATTGACACCGCTGTACATGTGGACAAAGCCTTTTGTAGGCAGTGTGTGGTTGGTGCCGGATGCGTAGTCGCCGGCGCTTTCGGGAGAATATGCGCCCAAAAAGACACTGCCGGCATTCACGATTTGTGTGCTGATATCGGCATAGTTTGCGGTTTGGATTATAAGATGTTCGGGAGCGTATCGGTTGCTGAAATCTATAATTTCGGAAAAGTCTTTTAAGATTATTATTTTGCTGTGTGACAGC
>JAITHS010000242.1 GCA_031279875.1 Tannerella sp. | reverse complement strand
AATTATTTTTTCAGAGCTTCATATCTTGCCGACGCTGAAGGGAAAAGGCTCGTAAAAAGGCTGTAGGCTTCCTTTTTTTCCTGCGTCGTGGCTTTGGAGTAGATTAAAACCGTTTCGTCTAACTTGGTAACGTCAAACAATTGCAGTAGGATTGAGTTAGGACGTGCCGCTTTAAAGTCTTTGAGGGTGGTTACGGCAGTAATGATGTTTGTTCTGCCTCTGTCGGCGTTGGCTGCCATTTCGTCTAATCCTTTGCGGTGGTAGTTATACCAGAGGGTGTGGAAAACGTCGCTTTGGTTTTCGGTCAGGGCGGTAGCGAGGGCATGGCGGTTTCGTTTGTTGCCGAAAGCCGTCCAGCCGTTCCACGACGATTGTGACTGTGTGATGTCAACTATTTGCTGCGCTTGCCGGAAATATTGCTTGCCGCCGTCGGGCGCAAAACTGTCAAAATCAAACCCTAATACGATGTAGATATAATAGATTACGGTAGCCGTGAGATTGCTGTCAAGAGTGCCTTCGGTATGTTCGAGGGGTTGAAATTCGATGTATTCAAAGTCAAATTCCGTGTCGCGCCAGCTGAAAAGTGTTGTCGTATATGACGAGTTATAAACCGGTCTGCGTGCCTGAACCTGTATTTCGGCGTTAAACATATTCCCGCTCACAGAGTTAACTATTATCGTAAAATTGCACTCTATACGTTCGTTTTGAGAGAAAGTGGCGTTACTCCATTTGCGGTTGTTGATAAACTCGGTGAGCGACTTTTGCAGAGTGTTGAAGATATTTTTGTCGGTTCCCTGCACTTTGTCGCTGTTGACTGTTACTCTGGCGTTTAGTTCCTGCGCCGACGCTTGAAAGCCGCCAACCGAATGCTGTAAACCGATAATCAACAACAATACTGACAAGAACTTTTTAACTTTATCCACAACGGCCTTTGCTGCTTCGCGTTTCGACTGCAACGGTAGTTGGGTAATATCACCTGTCTGTTCGATGATTGTTATTTTGTTGGTATCGGAACCGAAACCGGCGCCTTTGTCCGACAGCGAGTTGAGAACTATCAAGTCGAGGTTTTTTCGCTTCATTTTGTCGGTAGCGTTATCGATGCCGTCGCCTGTTTCGAGGGCAAAACCGGCAAGCAATTGTGAGGGCGTTTTCATTTCTCCAAGCCGCATAGCAATATCTTTATTAGCAATAAGTTGAAGAGTCATTTCGGAATTGTTTTCGCGTTTTATTTTCGTATCCGAACATGTTGCAGGCTTATAGTCGGCAACGGCGGCGCAGAGAATTGCCGCGTCGCAATCCGGAAAAGCCTTAACAGCAGCGTCATACATCTCATCTGCCGATTCTACGTCTATTCGCCTAACACACCCGCGACCGGTACCGTCGGCAGGCGTCGAAAGCGCTACCGGTCCTGCTACAAGCGTTACGTCAGCTCCTTCGGCAAGGCATTCTTCCGCCAATGCGAAGCCCATCTTGCCGCTCGAAAAGTTGCCGATAAAACGTACAGGATCAAGTTTTTCGTATGTAGGTCCGGCTGTGATGAGGATTTTTTTGCCCGATAGCGATGTGTTTTCCAAGTCGTTTGTGAAAAGACAACTAACGATCTTTTCCGGCTCTGCCATCCGTCCTTTGCCGTCGAGACCGCTGGCAAGTTCGCCGGTCGCCGGTTCGATGATCGTAACTCCGAACGATTGCAATTTTTCGATATTTGCCTTTGTTGCCGGATGAGCATACATATCCATATCCATTGCAGGGGCGACAAAGACTGGTGCTCGACAAGATAAATAAGTAGTAATAAGCATATTATCGGCTATTCCGTTAGCCATTTTGGCGATAGTAGAAGCCGTTGCGGGGGCGATAATCATGGCGTCGGCCCACAGTCCGAGTTCAACATGGCTGTTCCATGTGCCGTCGCGACGGTCGAAAAACTCGCTGACAACAGGCTTGCGTGAAAGCGTAGAAAGCGTCAGCGGGGTAATAAACTCTTTGGCTGCTTGAGTCATAATTATCTGTACTTCGGCGCCTTGTTTCACAAGCAAACGGGTCAGCATAGCAGCTTTGTAAGCCGCTATGCCTCCCGATACTCCGAGTATGATGTGCTTACTCTTCATTTAAAATTTCGTTCAGTTTCTGTTTGGTGTTTCGGGTAAAGTCGCCATGCTTTATCCAATCTATGTATTTTGGGTCTTTTAGCATGATGTCTTTGATTTTTTGCTCTTTATATTTGCCGAAATTGAATACCGGCTCGTGTGCTTCGTTATATACCAGCCGACCGGCAAAATCGATGATATTATTTTGCGAAGTATATTCCGACAGTTTTTCGACGTCGTGAGGCAAGTCGGCATAACGCTCTAACTGCGCTTTCAAAACTTCGCATGTAGCACGTGTGTCGCCTTCGGCACTGTGAGCGGCGTCGGCAAGGTCTTTACCGCAATAAACTTTGTATGCGGCAACGAGAGTGCGCGGTTCCATTTTGTGGAAAATCGTCTGTACATCAATAAAGTTACACTTTGATAGGTCAATATTGACGTCGGCTCTAATAAATTCTTCCGCCAGAATCGGAATGTCGAAGCGGTTGGAGTTAAATCCTGCGAGGTCGCAGCCTTCGATTTGTTCGGCAAGCGAGCGGGCAAGCATCTTAAACGTCGGACAATCGCGCACATCGTTGTCGGTAATGCCATGTATTTCCGTCGCCCCTGCCGGTATCGACATTTCGGGATTGATGCGGCGTGTCTTGCATTCTTCACGCCCGTCGGGATGGATTTTGAGGAATGAAATCTCAACTATTCTGTCCGACACAATATTTGTGCCGGTCGTTTCGAGGTCGAAAAAAACAAGCGGCCTTTTAAGTTCAAGTTTCATACTCAATATTCATTCAAATGCATGGGCATCAGCAACATAACTACGTCTTCGTCGCCTTCGTTCGTTTCCGGCACTACAAGTCCGGCGCGCGTCTCGTCTTCTAATTTTAGCATCACGGTAGGACATGTTAAATTAGCAAGAATCTCAATAAGGAACGATGCTTTGAAGCCTATAACGAGTGGGTCGGCGTCATATTGACATGAGATTGTTTCTATTCCCGATGTAGCAAAATCAATATCTTGTGCTGATATAACTATCTGATTATCAGCCAATTGCAGTTTGACTAAAAACGATCCTTGTATTGAGAACACCGATACTCGTTTAAGAGCGTTGAGAAACGTCAGCCGGTCGATAGTTGCTACTCTGCTGTTTTGCAGCGGGATAGCTCCATTGTAGTTCGGATATCTGCCTTCGAGCAAACGGCATGTCATATCAAAATATGATGATTTGAAGCAGGCATTTTTGTCGTCAAACGAGATGAGAATTTCTTCCGAGCCTTTGAGTATGGCTTTGAGCAGATTAGCCGGTTTTTGCGGAAGAATAAACATAGCCGGATTTTCAACATTGATGGAGTTATGCCTTATTCGGACGAGTTTGCTGGCGTCGGTAGCGGCAAAAGTGAAGCTATCGGTTTGAAAGTCGAAACATATACCGTTCATTACGGGACGCAGTTCGTCGTTGCCGGTAGCAAAGAGGGTTCTGTTGATGCCGCTAACGATGGTTTTCGAATCGATGGTTATTGAAACGGCCGATTCTCCGAGCGGTCGAGACTGCGGATAAATGCTGCCGTCCTGACCGGGCAAACTGAAATGTCCGTTTTCGTAAGTAACCGTTATCATCATCTCATTGTTGATGTCGATGTTTAGCGGCTGTTCGGGCAGTTCTTTAAACGATTCGAGAAGTCGCTTGCTGTCGATAGCGATGATGCCTGCTCCTTCGGCGCTCAGCACCTCTACGGTTGCAACTACCTTCGTCTCTACATCCGAAGCGGTTATCTCCAACTTGTCGTCTTTGAGGTTGAAGAGGAAGCAATCTAAAATCGGCATGGTGTTCTTTGTAGCAATAACCCTGCCGAGTGCTTGTAAAACAGCGTAAAGTGCTGTACTGGATACATTAAATTTCATATTTTTTTACTTTTTATTGATTAATATTATTTCCGAAAATCAAACTGCAAAGGTAAGGATTTTTTTTTGAAAAATTATCCGACTGTTGAAAAATCATAAAAAAAAACTCTTCCCGTAATAAAAAAATTACGGGAAGAGACCATCATTATGATTACAAAAACATGTGTCCTTATTTCTTGAAGTAATCTTTGACGCCGTCGTTAGGCACCATTTCTTCACGGAAGACGTATGCCCCTGTTTTGGGCGATTTGACCATTTTGATTACTTTTGAGTATGTACGTCCTTCGCCGGACTTAAACGTTGCTACTACTTTCTTTGCCATGAGTTAATCTCCTTTATTTAATTTCTTTATGAACCGTCATCCTTTTGAGGATGGGGTTGTATTTTTTGATTTCCAAACGTGCGGTAGTGTTCTTACGGTTTTTCGTCGTGATATAACGCGAAGTGCCGGGTAAGCCGCTTTCTTTATGTTCGGTACATTCCAAAATGACCTGTATCCTGTTTCCTTTAACTTTCTTTGCCATATTTCTTTTCCTCCTTTTTTATGAGTATAAGTAACCTTTTTCGGCTGCGCCTTTAAGAGCCGCATCCAATCCTACCTTGTTTATCAGCCGCAATCCTGCTGCCGAAATGTTAAGGTTTATCCAGCAATCCTGCTCCACCCAATAAAACTTTTTGGTGAAGAGATTAACGTCAAACTTGCGCTTGGTGCGTAAGTTTGAGTGCGCTACGTTGTTGCCGTACTGCGCTTTCTTTCCTGTAATTTGACAAACTTTTGACATATTTCTTTATTTTTGTTTCGTTGTTTTAAACTCTTAAAAGTGCGCAGGATGAGACTCGAACTCACACGCCGTTGCCGGCACTACCCCCTCAAAGTAGCGTGTCTGCCAATTTCACCACCTGCGCTTTTTTGTTTTGATTTTGAGTTTTCTCTGTCTCTGTCACTGAAAAGTGCCCGGAACAGGACTCGAACCTGCACGGCTATAACCCCACTCGCACCTGAAACGAGCGCGTCTACCAATTCCGCCACCCGGGCAGTTATGAGCGGAAGACGGAACTCGAATCCGCGACCCTACCCTTGGCAAGGTTATGCTCTACCAACTGAGCTACTTCCGCATCAATAAACTCATTATCAATTATTAAAGAGGTATCTCGACCATGAAAGACGCTTCTTTCTCCTTAATAAGCGGGCGCAAAGGTACGAACTTTTTTTTATTCTACCAAATTTTTTCGCATTTTTTTTTAATATTTTTTTTGTGCTGCCTTAAATCCGCGAATAAGTTAGTGTCTGTTTATAACGTCGTTTTGTTCCTACCAATGACGTTTTTTTTTAATTAATTGCATCATTACGAGGACGTTGACTTACAGGGCATTCGTCATTATAAAATTAAAAATTAAAAATTACGGCAATAGCACGCAGATAACGTGCAGGGTTTCGTCATTATAAGGAACGAAGCAATCCGGATAGAAACCTGTAAATCCTGCCTCTCCTGCAATCCTGTAATTTCTGTTTTCCGGATTGCTTCGGTGCGCCACGAGGCGTGCGTTAAGGCGTTGACGGCGTAACATATCAATCAACCGGCGCGGAAAACCGTTAGAGAGCCTGTCTGTAATTTTAGGCTTATTTATTGACACGCCCTTTATGCTTCCAACGTTTGTGTGTCCATAGCCACAGAGCGGGGTTGCGGAGGATGGAACGTTCCATCAGGCGGGTGTATTGTTCGGTGATAAAAAATTCGGGAGTAGCGGCAGGCGTAT
>JAITHS010000211.1 GCA_031279875.1 Tannerella sp. | reverse complement strand
GGCAACAGATACCATTGATAATCAAATAACTGATATTGATCCCATAACGCCTGACAGCCTCGCAACGCCCGACAATTCCTTAACGCCCGACAGCCTCGCAACAATCGACAATTCCATCCTCGACAGCATACCGTTCACAACGACGGAAGCACAACAAACCGATACTCTTCCGCACAAGAAAGGCGGTTTGGAAGCGACCGTCGAATATCAGGCTACCGATTCGATAGTTATGACAGCCGGTAATATGACATATTTCTACGGAGACGGAGACATTAAATATCAGAGCATAGAGTTACAATCATCTGTTATTGAGATGGATATGGACAGCAGCCTTGTCTATGCCACGTTTGCTCTTGATTCTATCGGCGAAGAAACCGGTTACCCTGTATTTTCAGACGGCACCCAGAAGCTCGAAGCCAAGAATATGCACTATAACTTCAAAAGCAAGAAAGCGACAGCGCGACATGTCGTTACCCAGCAAGGCGAGGGCTATGTTACGGCGGATGTTACCAAGAAACTTGATAACGACATAATGAACATGCAGGACGGCAAATACTCTACCTGCAACGAGCATGAACATCCTCATTTCTACATCAATATGACGAAAGCGAAGGTGCGTCCGGGGAAAGATATTGTTACCGGTCCGGCATATCTCGTTATTGAAGATGTACCGCTTTTCCCGCTCGTGTTGCCGTTCGCGTTTTTTCCGTTTACAGACTCGTATTCGTCAGGTATTCTGATGCCTACATACGGCGACGAGATGGCGCGGGGCTTCTATCTTCGCAACGGCGGCTACTATTTTGCTTTAAGCGACTACTTCGATTTGGCTTTAACTGGCGAACTCTACACCAAAGGTTCGTGGGGCTTGACAGGACAAACAAAATATCACAAAAGATACAAATATTCAGGCAATTTCGACGCTTCATACCTTAAAACCATAATGGGCGACAAAGGCATGCCGGATTACAGCAAGTCAACAGACTTCAAAGTCCGCTGGTCTCATACCCAAGACCCGAAAGCCAACCCTTACCGTACCTTCTCGGCAAGCGTAGATTACTCTACCAGCAGTTACGACCGCAAACAACTCAACTCGCTCTACACCCAAGCCGCGACGCAAAACAACAAAGGTTCAAGTATAAATCTTACTCAACGCTTTCCCAACAAACCGTTAAGTATCTCTGCAACAATGAATATCAATCAGCGTTCGCAAGATTCGACAGTATCGGTAACACTGCCCGACCTGTCGATAACTTTAAGTCGCATCTACCCTTTCAAACGCAAAAACGCTATCGGTAAAGAGCGATTTTACGAGAAAATATCTATGAGTTACACCGGCTATCTGCGTAATAATATCTCTACAAAAGAAGACAAACTATTTCGTTCCAACCTTATCAAAGACTGGAAAAACGGTATGCAGCACTCTATCCCAATCAGCGCTACATATACTGCTTTTGACTATATAAACATCTCACCGTCAATTAATTATGTAGAGAGATGGTACACAAACCGCATAGACCAGGATTACGATTTCGCAAGCAAACGAATGGTGCCGTCGGATACTACTTACGGCTTCTATCGCGTCTATAATTACAGCGCCTCAATATCCGCATCTACAACGCTTTACGGCGAATTTATTCCGATAAAACCTTTCCGTCGCTTTGTAACGAAAATTCGCCACAGAATGGATCCTTCGATTTCGTTTGGCGCCACGCCCGACTTCGGAGACCCAAAATATGGTTTCTACAAATATTACACCTACATCGACGGCACTAACGTGATGCCGGGAGAGCAACCGAAAGTAACACAAGGCTATTACTCGCCGTATCAAGGGCAACTGTTCGGCATTCCGGGACGCGGCAAAAGCGGAAGCATATCACTTTCGCTCGACAACAATCTCGAAGCCAAAGTGCCTGACGCCGATGAACCTTCCGGCGAACGTAAAATAAGCCTCATCGACAAGTTTGCGGGAAGTATCAGTTACAATCTTGCCGCCGATTCTTTTCAGTGGAGCGACCTCAGTACAAGCGTCAGACTGAAACTTACCAAGTCTTATACGCTGAATCTCAGCATGATGTTTGATACTTACACCTACGGTTATAACGAAAATACACGTCAGGTGCGGCGCGTCAACAAACCGCGCTGGGAAGCAGGCAAAGGTCTCGGACGGTTGCGTTCAACAGGTACGAGCTTTTCCTATACCCTTAATAATGACGTTATTAAGAAACTTTTCAGCGGCGAGGGCAAATCAGGCGCCGGTAAAAATAAACGTGGTACGCCTGACGAAGATGACGAAGACTATGACCCCGACGACCCAAATGTTGCACCGCCTGACGAAAATACTGCTAATCAGCAAGATACCGGTAGCGGCAGTTTGATGGGCAAAAAGAAGAAAACCGACGGCGAATATGACGAATACGGCTATTACAACGTTACAATACCGTGGAATCTGTCGTTCAGTTACAGTCTTTCGGTCGGCTACGGCGATTTCAACCCTGCCAAACTCGAATACGACTATCGCCTCAATAACTCGTTGAGTTTCAACGGAAACATACAGCCTACCAAAAACTGGAATATCTCTTTCAACGCAACTTATGACTTTGACGCAAAAAAGATTTCCTACCTTACCTGCAACATCTCGCGTACAATGCACTGCTTCCAGATGTCGGCAAGCGTCATTCCGATAGGCCCGCTGCGTTCATATTCGTTCTCAATATCAGCCAACTCCTCAATGCTGAAAGACCTCAAATATGACCAGAGCAGTTCGCCCTATAACCGGCAAGCGTGGCAGTAAAAGATTTAACA
>JAITHS010000085.1 GCA_031279875.1 Tannerella sp. | reverse complement strand
GACAATCACATTTCTATGGTTTTTTGTTTTTCTGCCGATATATTCAATCAGCGAACAAAGGAAAAACAAATCGTTACTGCTTTTTTCTTCTCTTCCGTTCATTTAATTTCTTTATAATTAATAAATTTAATACATTTCAGTGCCTTCTTGGTACAAAAGGCTATTTGGTGCGTTGGTATTTTAAATTTTGCCAAAACCCAAAACTGTTCACGAGTTATATTTCCGCTGATAAAATCTGTCAGATAATTATATATTTGGTCATTAGCCATTGATCCGATTACAATATCAAAATCATGTTTTTTGCCCGAACGGCAATCAACAATAAAATCAAGCCATTCTTCCGTCATTGTTTCAAAATGTAGAATTTGCAGATTTTTTCTTTTTTCGTATCTAAAAATGCTAACGATCGGCGTTTCATAACGTTTTGCCCAACGAATAGCTTGCTGCTCTATTTCAGTACAATAAAATCCTGTTCCAAAATCTTTCGGATATTTGCCTGCAATAATTTTCGGGGTTTCAACAGAACAATATCCACCGTGATATATCTTGTTTGTATTATTATCTAACTCTTTCATAATAGATATTTTTTTAGATATTTGGCTGCAAAATTAGTGCAAATTTTTGAAATCACAAAAAAATGTGTATCTTTGCAGCCAAATTTTAAAACATTATTAGTATGAAAAAAGTTATTTGCACCGCCTTTTTGGGCTTTTTGTTATGTGTGCCGTCGATGTCGGCGCAAGAAAATAAGAAACTTGGTAACGAGACCGATAAACAAAAGCAGGAACGCCTCGCTTGGTGGACGAACGACCGCTTCGGAATGTTCATCCATTGGGGTTTGTATGCCCTTCCCGCCCGCCATGAGTGGGTTAAAAACTACGAGAAGATGACTGATGAGCAGTATCAAAAGTATTTCGAGCTGTTCAATCCCGACCTCTACAATCCTAAGGAATGGGCTAAAAAAGCTAAAGCGGCGGGGATGAAGTATGCCGTCATAACAACGAAACATCACGAAGGTTTTTGTCTTTTTGATTCTAAATACACTGATTATAAGTCAACTAACACTCCCATCAAGCGAGACCTCATCAAAGAATTTGTCGAAGCGTTCCGTGCGGAAGGGCTTAAAGTCGGGTTTTACTACTCGCTGATAGACTGGCATCATCCCGATTTTACAATTGACCGCGTTCATCCGCAGCGTACCGGCTCGAAGGCGGAGTATGACAAACTGAATCAGGGCAAAGACATTGCCAAATATCGTGAATATCTTCATAATCAGGTGCGTGAATTGCTTACCAAATACGGTAAGATAGATATCATCTGGCCTGATTTTTCATATCCGGGCGAGTTCGGTAAGGGACATGAAGATTGGGGGTCGAAAGAACTGCTGGCGATGATACGCAAACTTCAACCCGGTATCATCATTGACGACCGCCTTGACTTGCGCGAATATGAAGACGGTCAGGACTTTATAACTCCCGAACAGTATAAAGTTGATGCGTGGCCGGAACGTTACGGCAAGAAGTTTCCTTGGGAGACATGCCAGACTTTCAGCGGTTCGTGGGGCTATCATCGCGACGAAACGTCGTGGAAAAATACAAAGCAACTGCTTGTTTTGCTGATAGAAACGGTCAGTAAAGGCGGTAATTTGCTTCTTAATGTAGGCCCGACGGCTCGCGGCGACTTCGATTATCGCGCCGACAACGCCCTCGAAAGCATGGGCAAGTGGATGAAAAACAATAGCCCGTCGATTTACGGCTGCACCGAAGCACCGGCAGAATTTAAAGCCCCGCAGTCGTCGCTGTTGACGTATAACGAGAATACGAAACGCCTTTATATTCACCTGCTTGACTATCCTATGGGCACCCTCAAACTGCCGGGTTATAAAGGAAAAGTGAAATATGCGCAGTTTTTGCACGACAACTCCGAAATTCGTTTCCGAGAGAACGGCGACGACATCTCTTTGTCGCTTCCGGTACTCAAACCGAATTACGAAATCCCTGTTGTAGAAATCATTTTGAAATAAATTCATTTTGAAATAAATGAATGGATTCGTGAAAGTGGCAGCAGCGTCGCCGATAGTCGAAGTAGGCAACTGCTCCGAAAATATCAAGTGTATAGAAGCTCTTATAAATCAGGCGGATATACGCGGGGTGCAGATTCTTGTCTTTCCCGAATTGTGTATCACAGGCTATACGTGTATGGATTTGTTTGCCCAAAAATTGCTGTTGGATAATGCAGTAAAATATTTATTGCAATTAGTGGCAAATGTATCCCATTTGGCTATGCTGTGCGTTGTCGGGATGCCGTTAGAGATTGAAAACAAACTGTTTAACGTAGCCGTCGCTTTTCAGCAAGGCAAGATACTCGGTATCGTACCAAAGACGTATATTCCTAATCATAAGGAGTTTCAAGAGATGCGGTGGTTTTCTTCCGGCTCGTTGCTCGGCAGCAAAACGGTTAAGATAGGCGGCGAGGTATATCCTGTCGGTTGCGATTTGCTTTTCAGAGCCTCCAACAATGACAGTTTCGACTACCGTCCCGAAACTATTGTCGGCGTTGAGATATGCGAAGACTTGTGGACGCCTGTGCCGCCGAGTTCGTTTCAGTCGCTTCACGGCGCGTCGATTATCCTCAATCTTTCTGCGAGCAATGAGATAACCGGCAAAAACGAATATCTACAATCGCTTATCGTTCAGCAGTCTGCGCGATGCATAGCAGGATATGTTTATGCATCAAGCGGTTTCGGCGAATCGACTACCGATTTGGTCTTTGCCGGTAAAGGTTTTGTTGCCGAAAACGGAGTTATGACAGCCTGTCAAGCAGAGCGTTTTACGATTGAACCCAAACTGCTTGTCGGCGATATCGACGTATCGTATTTGCGTCATGACAGGCTTGTGAACACGAGTTTCGGACAGTCTTCGGCGTTAGTGCGGGATAAGGCTGTTCGGTTTGTGCCGTTTCAATTGCCTTTTTATAAGGGCGCTTTGTCCCGTTCTATCAATCCGCATCCTTTTGTGCCGTCAGATACCGACACGTTGAAAGAGCGTTGCGAAGAAATCCTCAACATCCAGACTTATGGTTTGATAAAGCGTTTGAAACATATCATCGTTCGTTCGGCAGTGATTGGTGTTTCGGGCGGATTGGATTCTACTCTTGCGTTGATGGTTACGGTGCGTGCATTCGACCGTCTCGGACTGCCGCGCACAGGTATTCTCGGCGTTACGATGCCCGGCTTCGGTACTACCGACAGGACTTACAACAATGCCGTCAAACTGATACGGTCGCTTGGAGTTACATTCCGTGAAATTTCAATTAAAGATGCTTGTATTCAGCATTTTAAAGACATAGGACACGACGGCAAAACGCCTGACGTAACTTACGAAAACGTGCAGGCGCGCGAACGGACGCAGATATTGATGGACTTGGCAAATATGACCCGCGGTATTGTTATCGGCACCGGCGACATGTCGGAACTCGCGCTCGGATGGGCAACTTACAACGGCGACCATATCTCGATGTATGGCGTCAATGCGAGTGTCCCCAAGACGCTTGTCAGATACCTTGTCGAATCGACGGCAACGTTTGCTACCGACGATATTACCCGTGAGACGCTTCTCGACATCGCCGCGACACCCGTCAGCCCCGAACTGATACCTGCCGACGAGCAGGGAAACATTACACAAAAAACGGAAGACATCATGGGTCCATACGAGTTACATGATTTCTTTCTCTATCATTTCATACGTCGCGGAGCAGAATTTTCTAATATATATTTTCTCGCATGTCGGGCATTTGAATACAAATATGACGGTGCGACAATCCGAAAGTGGCTGCAAGTATTTCTGCTACGTTTCTTTTCCCAGCAGTTCAAGCGCAGTTGCCTGCCCGACGGGCCTAAGGTCGGTTCTATCAGCCTTTCGCCGCGTTGCGACTGGCGGATGCCAAGCGACGCTGCGGATGCCGATTTTAGGGTTTTTTTATAATATCAAATTTAATAATATGTTCTCCGGAATAGTTGAAGAAGCTGCTGTTGTACAGGCAGTTATGAAAGAAAAAGATAATGTTCATCTGACGCTCGGATGTACGTTTGTCGATGAGTTGAAAATAGACCAGAGCGTATCCCATAACGGCGTTTGCCTTACGGTTGTTGCTAAAACCGCTGATTCTTATACGGTTACGGCAATTAAAGAAACGCTTGAACGGTCAAATCTCGGTTTGTTGAAGGTTGGCGACAAGGTCAATCTGGAACGTAGCATGATTATGAACGGCCGTTTAGACGGTCATATCGTTCAGGGACATGTTGATTGCACTGCCGTATGCACATCGGTACGCGAGGCTAACGGCAGTTTTTACTTCGGTTTTGAATACGCTGTTGACGCTGATTTAGCTCGGCAAGGCTATGTAACGGTCGAAAAAGGTTCCGTATGCGTTAACGGCGTAAGCCTTACGGTATGCAATTCAAAACCGGACGGTTTTGATGTAGCAATAATTCCTTACACGCTCGAAATCACCAATTTTTCGGATATACGCCCCGGCACGGTCGTCAATCTTGAATTTGATATAATCGGCAAATATATCAGCAGGCTGGTGGTTGGGTAATTACGAATTAAGAATTAAAAATTAAGAATTACGAATTACGAATGCTCTGTATGGAGGCGTACCATATCCCAAACCCTTGCAGCGGTTGAAAAACCCTGCAAGGGTTTTAGAACCCTTGCAGCGGTTTTAGAACCCTGCAAGCGGTTTTAGAACCCTTGCAGCGGTTTTAGAACCCTGCAAGCGGTTTTAACCCTGCAAGCGGTTTTAACCCTGCAAGCGGTTTTAACC
>JAITHS010000052.1 GCA_031279875.1 Tannerella sp. | reverse complement strand
CGTTACAGACATCAGGTTCGGGAGGCGTGCTGTCGTTCGAGATCGACGGCACACAGTCGGATGCGGAAGTGTTTCTGGAACGTCTGAAAATATTTGCGCTTGCCGAAAGTCTTGGCGGCGTTGAATCACTTATCGAATTGCCGTCGGTTATGACACACGCATCTGTCCCGAAGAAGGTTCGCGAACAGGTCGGAATAAGCGACACTCTCATCCGCATCTCCGCAGGCATAGAAGACGCTGCCGATCTTATCGCTGACCTTCAACAGGGGTTGGAAAGATAAAAGTGATAAGATCGTTACGATTTTATTGTTCTTCACTACCATTGCGCTTTTCGGACAGCACATCGTATTTTGACCCGAAACGCAAATTGGAAAGCAGCGCCGAACGTCAATCGTTTTGCGCTGCTTTTTTGTGTGCCGATAATTATTTTTTATGTACCTTTGCATAGTAAAAAAAATAAAAACATGTACAAACTACTCATTTTCGACCTCGACGGCACGCTGCTCAACACAATTACAGACCTCGCTATGAGCGTCAACTATGCCCTCAAACAGCACCGCTTCCCTACTCATCCGGTTGACGAGTATCGCTATTTTGTAGGCAACGGTATTGCCAAACTAATCGAACGCGCCTTGCCGACAAACGCTTCAACTCCCGATAATCTCGAACTTGTAAAAAAAACTTTTGTCGATTATTACAATCTTCATAATACAGAATACACTTTTCCTTACAACGGTATCCCCAAACTGCTGACCGAGTTGCAATATCGCGGTTTGCTGCTCGCCGTCGCTTCCAACAAGTATCATCAGGCTACGACGTATCTCATTGATAAACTGTTTCCTGACGTGCATTTTGCTGCGGTGTTCGGGCAGCGCCAAGACGTGCCGGTCAAGCCCAACCCTCAAATCGTTTACGACATCATGATGGAAACAGGAATGAGTGTAGAAAATACACTTTATATCGGCGATTCTTCGATTGACATGCAAACGGCAAGCAACGCAGGAGTTACGTCGGTCGGCGTTACGTGGGGTTTCCGACCGCGCACAGAACTCGTTGCAAACGGCGCCTGTCATATCGTTGACACGCCAGAAGAAATTTTGTTGCTGCTAAGGGATGACAAATAAACAAAATAGAATAGTTTCGGAAAAGCGAGTCCCGCAGGGACTTTACTTTATTAACCGTACACTTCAGTGTACGGACTCCTCGTCAAGTCCCGCATGGGACGACACTTCGTATCGTCGATTGCAAGTACCGTCCCGTGCGGGACTTGGACAGGAGGGGTATCATCTCTACCGTATGCTAAAGCATATCGGTTCCGTCGGGGCTGTCGGTTGACTTCGCTGGTATCATCTCTACCGTATGCTAAAGCATACGGTTAATAAAGTGTTGTCCCTGCGGGACTTCCGATTACAAGTTATTAATTTTTTATTCCTAAACCATAATTAATTAAAAAAAAATATTTACCTTTGTGGCATAATTTATTAACAAACTTATTTTAAAATGAAAACAATTACAAGAAGAACAGCATTAAAAACAGCGCTTGCATCAGGAGCGGCGCTGATGACTGTCGGCAAGCTCGACGCTGCCGTTTCACCAAAAGAACAGGTACAAGAACCCCTCAAAGGCAATATTCATCATTCCGTAAGCAAATGGTGTTTCGGCAGTTACCCGCTCGACGAATTTTGCGATATATGCAAGAAAATCGGCATCGAATCGATAGAACTCCTTGACCCCAAAGACTGGAAAACGGTAACAGACAAAGGTTTAACCGTCGCCATGGCACAGGGCGCAGGGCTTGGCATAGACCGTGGTTTCAACGACCCGTCGCTACATGATGAATTAGTTAAAAGTTATGAAGAAATAATACCCAAAGTTGCAGAGGCAGGGCTGACAAACCTGATATGCTTTTCAGGACGTCGCAACGGCGTTACCGACCTGCAAGGATGGCAAAATTGCGAAAAAGGCCTCAAACGCATCACTCCGATTGCCGAAAAACATAAAGTAGTATTAACGATGGAACTGCTTAATAGTGTGGGACATAAAGATTATCTTTGCGACCATACCGTATGGGGATCCGAACTGTGTCGCCGCGTCGGCTCGCCCAACTTTCGCCTGCTCTACGACATCTATCACATGCAAATAATGGAAGGCAACATAATTGATAATATTCGCCGCTATCATGAGTTTTTCTCGCACATCCACACAGGAGGCAATCCCGGACGCGCCGAAATAGACGAAACGCAGGAACTTTACTACCCTGCCATTATGAAAGCGCTTCTCGACGTAGGATACAAAGGCTTTGTTGGTCAGGAGTTTGTGCCTAAACAGGCCGACAAAATAGCCTCATTGGAAAAATGTATCAGAATTTGCGACATATAATTTATGGAAAAAACCAAATGCTTGATAATCGGTTCGGGACCGGCAGGCTTCACAGCAGCCATTTACGCTTCAAGGGCTAATCTGCAACCGATTTTGTATGAAGGCATACAACCCGGCGGGCAACTGACTATGACTACCGACATCGAAAACTTCCCCGGATATCCGGAAGGCATCAGCGGCATGGCGATGATGGACGACCTGAAACGGCAGGCAGCACGCTTCGGCACAGATATACGTAGCGGCATCGCAACCGCCGCCGATTTGTCGGTACGCCCGTTTAAAATCACAATAGACGGCTCGAAAGTCATTGAAACAGAGACACTTATTATTGCCACAGGCGCATCAGCCAAATATCTCGGATTAGCCGACGAAACCAAATACGCGGGCATGGGCGTCTCGGCATGTGCTACGTGCGACGGATTTTTCTACCGCAAAAAGACCGTAGCCGTAGTCGGTGGCGGCGATACAGCCTGCGAAGAAGCGCTTTATTTAGCTTCTCTCGCCAAACAGGTCTATCTCATAGTACGCAAACCGTTTTTGAGAGCATCCAAAATAATGCAGTCAAAAGTGTCCGAAAAAGAGAATATTAAAATATTATTTGAACATAACACATTGGGACTGTTCGGCGAAAACGGTGTCGAAGGCGCACACCTCGTTTATCGTAAAGGCGAACCCGACGAAGCAAAAGTTGACATCGCCATCGACGGATTCTTCCTTGCAATAGGTCATAAGCCTAATACGGAAGTGTTTAAGGCATGGCTCAAAACCTGCGACAAAGGTTATCTCGTTACCGAAAACGGTACTCCGCGCACCACCATACCCGGTGTCTTTGCGGCAGGCGACGTAGCCGACCCGGAATACCGCCAAGCCATAACTGCCGCCGCCGCCGGCTGTAAAGCAGCTATCGAAGCGGAAAGGTTCCTGTTATACGGTTAAAGTATGACTTTTATGAAGAAATTATTATTTGTTACAATTTGTTTATTTTCAGGTTTTTATATCTCGGTTCGTGCGCAGCAGCACGTTCCCGAATTAGTGGTCTGGATTACTGTTGACCAGTTGCGCGGCGACTGGTTGGAATATTTCAAACCGTCATACGGCGAAAAAGGCTTTAAGCGTCTGCTTAACGAAGGAATTGTATATAAGCATGTTCAGTATGAGTTCAGTAATATCGACCGCGCAAGTTCGTTTGCCACGCTGTTTACCGGCTCAAACCCTTGCTATCACAGTATTACGGGCGTTATGCGATATGATTTCGAGCGTGAAAAAGAACAGTCATGCCTCTACGACCCGCAGTTTCTGGGTAACTATACCCATCAAAACTTCTCGCCCGCAAACCTGCTTGCTTCGACCGTCGGCGATGAGTTGAAAGTGGCTTCAAAAGGCAAAAGTTTAGTCTATTCCATTGCACCCGAAGCCGAAAACGCCATCATCTCGGCCGGTCATGTTGCCGACGGCGCTTTCTGGCTCGACGACTACAACGGTAAGTGGGCAACTACGACGTTCTACAAAACGATTCCGCCTTATGTTGACAAACTCAACATTGGTCAAACGTCGCTCTCACAGCGGTTGCCATCGTTAGTTTATGAGCCGTTGATGATTGCCGACAAATATTCGGCGCTTCCGTATGTGGTTGATAAAAAGCCTTTTAAATATACTTTCAACGAAAGGGAAGTTGGCTGCTATCCGCGTTTCAAAACATCTCCGCTTGTCAACAGCGAAATAACAAAACTTGCCGTTGAATTTGTTGATAAAGGTAATCTCGGTTCCAATCAAACGACTGATATGCTGTCGATTACATTTTACGGCGGTAATTTTGCCGATGTTATCGACAAATATTATACCCAAGAAGTGCAAGATAATTATTATCAGATAGATAAGTGCATCGGCGAACTGCTTGACGTTATTGATAAAAAAATCGGTCTGTCAAAAACGCTTGTAGTTTTGACAGGCACGGGCTATTATTATGATAATCAAAAAGTTACGGAAGATAAACATGACGTTGGCGGAACATTTCATCCGAAACGTTGTCAGGCGTTGCTTAACATGTATCTGATGGCTATGTACGGACAAAAAAACTGGGTCAAAGGCTATTATGACAAACAAATTTATCTCAACCGCAAAGTCATTGAAGATGAGAAACTTGACCTTGTAACGGTTCAAAACAAAGCGGCAGAGTTTGTTTCGGAGTTTAGCGGTGTCCAGCAGGCTGTTACCGACAATGTTCTGCGTCAAGGCGACTGGAACGAAGGCTCGGCAGCGATGCGCTACGGCACATTTCATATCGGTCGCGGCGACATCATTATCAAACTTCAACCCGGCTGGGGTATCGAAGACGAACAGTCGGGACAATCGAACATCAAACGCAACAACACCGTTTTAACCCCGCTGATTTTTTTTGGTAACGGTCTGAAACATAACATCTTCGACCGTGCCGTCTATGCCACCGAGATAGCCCCGACAGTTACTAATCTGCTGCGCGTCCGCACCCCCAACGCTTGCAGTGATATTCCGCTGTTTTGAAAATGAAATTCCTTGGTATAATACCTTCCCGCTATGCTTCAACGCGGTTTCCGGGCAAACCGCTGGCTGACATCGGCGGCAAAACGATGATAAGGAGAGTTTATGAGCAGGCTTGTAATACTGTTGATAATCTGTATGTTGCAACCGACGATGAACGTATCTTCGAGGCTGTACGCGCTTTTGGCGGAAATGTTGTCATAACTTCGTCAGAGCATCGCAGCGGAACAGACCGCTGTTATGAAGCATACAAAAAAATCGGCGACGGATATGACGTCGTAATTAACATTCAGGGCGACGAGCCGTTTATTCAGCCCGAACAAATCGAACTTCTCAAATCATGTTTCAAGAGCGACAAGAGCGACAACGCTGATACTCAGATTGCTACGTTAGTAAAAGCTTTTGATGCAGACGGCGATTTCGAGCATACACTGTTCAATCCCAATTCACCGAAAGTGGTTTTAAACAACCGCAACGAAGCGATATTTTTCAGCCGCTCGGTAATACCTTATATAAGAGGTACAAAGCATACCGAATGGCTCAAAAAACATGTTTATTACAAGCATATCGGGATGTACGCCTATCGTAGCGACATTTTGAAAGAGATAACATCGCTGCCGCAATCATCGCTTGAAATAGCCGAAAGCCTCGAACAGTTACGCTGGCTACAAAACGGTTATCGCATCAGTGTTGCATTAACGACTGTCGAAACTATCGGCATTGATACGCCGGAAGATTTGGAAACAGCAAACTGTCGTTTCAAATCTTTTCCGGCAAAATAAACGGCTGGCGGTACTCGCGCGTTCTCATGCGGTTGGCATCTTCGTCGCCAATAAACTGTTCGGCTACGGGGTCAAAATCCAACTGTCTGCCGAGACGGTAAGATATGTTGCCCAGATGTGCGAGTGCGGACGAGAGATGTCCTGTTTCGACAGGTCCGTTTTGGATACTCATATCGCGGGCGCGGATAGCGTCGAGCCAGTTTTTAAAATGCAATGTCAGTTCGCCGCTTTCGGAGCGTGCCGGACCTTTTTCGCGCTTCTCGCCGAGAAACGACTGGTAGGAGCCGTAGCCGTTGACGACGAGATAACCTTTGTCGCCGTAGAAGATGTTGCCTACTCCGGCGCCGTCTTCGAGGTTGGTACACCAGTTGCGCACTTCAAACTGTATTATTTTCTTTTCTTTGGGATAATGATAGATAGAAGTCTGAATTTCAGGCACTTCCTTACAGTCATCCCAGAGAAATTTACCTCCCATGGATGTGATGCGTTCGGGCAGGGAAGAAATGTCAAGCCCCCACATGCAGAGGTCTGTTTCGTGGATACCCTGATTGCCGACATCGCCGTTGCCGTAGTTCCAATGCCAGTGCCAGTTGTAGTGGACAAGGTTTTTGGTAAAAGGAACCATCGGTGCCGGTCCGCACCAGAGGTCATAATCAAGTCCTTCGGGTATGTTTGAGACGCCTTTGTTGCCGATGTCGGGACGCCAGCGATAAACTAACCCGCGTGCCATATATACCCTGCCTATCAGTCCGTCGCGCAGATGCTTAATGGCTTCGCGGATAGAGACGGAACTGCGCAGCTGTACGCCGTGCTGCACTATGCGGTTGTATTTGTACGCCGCCTCTATCATTTTCCCGCCTTCATATATATTATGTGTAGCGGGTTTTTCAACATAGACGTCTTTTCCGGCCTGACAAGCGAGTATAACTTGCAGAGCGTGCCAGTGGTTGGGCGTCGCAAGGGTTACGGCGTCGATGTCTTTGCTTTCGTACACCTTGCGGAAATCCTGCTCTACGGCAACTTTTTTGCCGTAATTTTTCTCAAACTCGGCGGCTCTCTTGCGGGCTATAACGAGGTCGGGGTCGCAGAGATTAACGACTTGAGCGTTTTCCTGCTTCATGACCTCTTCGATGTGAGACTGTCCGCGTCCGTTGACGCCAAGCACGGCGACACGGATACGGTCGTTAGCTCCGAAAACCTCATTAGGGATGAGCGTCGGAGCGGTTATTTTCTCGCTCGCCTTAACTATCGGCGTCGCGACGGCGGCAAGCGTACCTGTCATGGTAGCCGCAATGAATTGTCTTCTTGATGTTGTTTTCATAAGTTGTTAGTTTATAGATGATGATTATTATAATAACTACCGTTTTCCCGACCTCATTTTACGGTCGCGTTCCTGTTGTTGCTTGCGAAGTTGTTCTTTTTGCGCACGCTGGGCTTCTTCGAGACGCTTCATAAAGCCGGATTTTTTCTTTGGTTTCTTCTTGTTTTCTTCGAGTTTGGCAAGAAGTTTCCGTTCATTGATAGTATAGCGGAAAAGCATCGTCTGGGCTATCGTTATAACCGACGAAATAAGGAAGTAATAACTTAATCCTGATGCGCTTTGGTTAAAAAAGAACAACATCATAACCGGCATCAGGTAAATCATCATGTTCATTCCGGGCATTTGTTGCTGACCGCCGCCGCTGATGTTCATGTTGATTTTAGAGTAGAAAACGCTTACAACTGTTGCAAGCACGCAAAAAAGGCTGAGATGATTACCTAACATAAACGAAATCAGCGGAATATCGGCATTCCAGCGGAAAACATCGTCGTAAGTAGAGAGGTCTTCGGCCCAGAGAAAACCTTGCTGACGCAGTTCGATAGCAGTCGGGAAAAGCCAGTAAAGTGCTATCAATATGGGCATTGAGAGCAGCATCGGCAAACATCCCGACATCGGACTTGCACCGGCGCTGCTGTAAAGTGCCATTGTTGCCTGTTGCAGTTCCATAGCCTGCTCTTTCTTTGGGTATTTGAGTTTCAGTTCGTCAACCTGCGGTTTCAGTACGCGCATCTTTGCCGACGATATTAATCCCTTGTAAGTCAGCGGATAAAGCACAATTTTCACAGCCAAAGTAAGCAACAGAATAATAATGCCGTAATTGCTGAAAAAGCGGCTCAGGAAGTCGAATATCGGCAGTATGAAATATACGCTGATAGGTCTTACCCACGCATAACCGAGCGGGATGAGTTCGTCTAATTCGAGGCGGCGTTCTTTGGGTACGTCTTTATCGTAAGAGCGTAATAATTTGTATTTTGCGGGTCCGAAAAACCATTTGAAACCGATTTTTTCTTTCTGCGTCAGGCTAAACGGTACCGACGTTGTTGTCATAAACGTTTTGAGGTATCCGATATCCGAATTATCGGTCTTAACCGACAGATTTGTAGCCGATAACGCTTCGTCGGCAATCAAAGCGGCAGCAAAAAACTTGTTTTTGTAACCAATCCACCGAAGGCGCGCCGAAAGGGATTTGTTTTCGTCGCTTGCCTCTCCGAAATGCTCTACATCGTCGGATAAAAACTTGTAATACAGCCCCGTGTATTGGTTTTCGAGTTTGCGCCCTTTTTCTTGCGCTCTCATGCGTTGAAACCACTGAATATCAAGCGAATTACTCGACGGAGCGAGGACGCCGTTCAGTCCGCTTGTCTCAATCGTAAAGTCGGTCATGTAATCATCGGCTTTGAGGCTGTAAATAAAGTCTATAACGCCGACTTCACCTGCCTGCAAACGCATTGTAACTCCTGTTGCGGTCTTGTTGAGCGGCTTGAACCACAAATCGGAAGTGTTAACTAAGTGGTTTGTAGCAGTAATCAAAGACAATTCAAACTTCGCATCGCCCTCGTCGAAAAGGATTAGCGGCTCTTTGCCGTAGGTAACATAATCTTTCACGCGGGCGTAAACAATCTGCCCTCCTTTGGGGCTGATACGCAGTTCTACCTTGTTGTTTTCGAGCGTTATAAGTGCCTGATTATCAGGCACTTCCGTTATAGCGCTATCGGTTATTGTCGGGTTTACCGCCGCAGCAAAGACGCCGTAGTTGTTGTTTATTTCAGCCTGTCGTGCCGAATCGGTCTGTGCTACGGTCATTTGCACCGTAGCTTCTTTTATGGCAGCCTCACGTTGAGACTGCTCTGCAACGGCTTGCTGCTTAACAATCGTCATTGAATCAATATAGCGTTGCCGCTGCTCCTGCTGCTCTTTTGACGGACGGCTTAAATAACTGAATCCTATCAATACCAAGCCAATCAGTACAAATCCTGTAATCGTATTTTTGTCCATTCTGTAATTTCAAAGTGAGAAAAACGCCGCAAAGATACAACTTTTATTTAATACTGCAAAAAAAATCTTCTTTTGTTCATTTATTTAAAAAAAAATGATTACTTTTGCAGCCGTTTTTGAAAATTAAATAAAAGAAAATGGCAATAATTAATTTTGGCGGGATAGACGAGAATGTTGTTACCCGCGAGGAGTTTCCGCTGGAAAAAGCGAGAGAAGTATTAAAAAATGAAACAATAGCAGTTATCGGCTATGGCGTTCAAGGTCCGGGTCAGAGCCTTAATCTGCGCGACAACGGCTTCAATGTCATAGTCGGACAGCGCGAGGGTAAGACCTACGAGAAAGCAATCGCCGACGGATGGAAATCGGGCGAGACCCTTTTCGGCATCGAAGAAGCCTGTAAACGCGCTACAATTATTCAATATCTATTGTCCGACGCGGCGCAGATAGAGCAGTGGGAGACGGTCAAAAAGCATCTGACGGCCGGCAAAGCGCTCTATTTTTCGCACGGCTTCGCTATCACTTATAAAGAACGGACAAACATCGTGCCGCCCGCCGATGTGGACGTTATTTTAGTCGCGCCGAAAGGTTCGGGAACGTCTTTGAGACGCATGTTTTTGCAAGGTCGCGGGTTAAACTCGTCGTATGCAATATTTCAGGATGCCACAGGTCGCGCTCGCGAAAGGGTTATCGCTCTGGGCATCGGCGTAGGTTCGGGCTATCTGTTTGAAACAACGTTCAAGCAAGAAGTTTATTCCGACCTTACAGGCGAACGCGGCACGCTGATGGGCGCTATACAGGGCTTATTATTAGCACAATACGAAACTTTGCGCGAAAACGGACATTCGCCTTCGGAAGCCTTCAACGAAACGGTTGAAGAACTTACACAGTCGCTCGGACCACTATTTGCCGAAAACGGGATGGACTGGATGTATGCCAACTGCTCTACAACGGCACAACGCGGCGCATTAGATTGGATGGGACCGTTTCACGACGCAACCAAACCGGTGTTTGAGAAACTTTACAGCGAAGTAGCCTCCGGCAAAGAAGCACAACGCTCTATCGATTCCAACTCACAGCCCGACTATCGCGAGAAACTCAACCTCGAACTTGCCGCCCTCCGCGACAGCGAAATGTGGCGCGCAGGAGCTACGGTGAGAAAATTGCGACCGGAAAACAATTGAACGGTCAAAGGCGACTGTACAATATAAGACTATGAATCAGAACGTTACCGATGACAACAATGTCGTATTCAAAATGGCTACGTCATTTGTCAACGAGACATCGCAACATGTCTTCCTTACCGGTAAAGCCGGCACAGGCAAGACAACGTTTTTGCGTTACATACGTGAAAACACGCATAAAAACGCAGTGGTAGCGGCTCCGACAGGGGTGGCGGCTATCAATGCGGGCGGTGTTACGCTCCATTCGTTGTTTCAGCTGCCGCTTGAAATGTACATCCCCGGTACGGTTGTCCGCAAAGACAACAGATTTCAGTTCGGAAAAGCTAAATTAGACCTTATCAGGCAGTTAGAGTTGTTGATAATCGACGAGGTCAGCATGTTGCGTGCCGATACGCTTGACGCCATAGACCGCACAATGCAGGGTTTGAGGCGCAACAACCAACCTTTCGGCGGAGTTCAAATGCTGTATATCGGCGATATGTTTCAACTGCCGCCGGTAGTCAAAGACGAAGAGTGGGAATTGCTGAAAAACCATTACGAAAGTCCGTTTTTCTTTCATGCTCATGTGTTTAAGCGCGTGCCGCCAATTTATCTCGAACTCAAAAAAGTATATCGCCAAAATGAAGAATATTTTGTCGGAATACTCAATAATGTACGCAATAACTGCTTGACACAAAGCGATTTAAATAATCTCAACGCACGTTATATCCCCGGTTTTAGACCTTCGCCGGATGATAATTATATCACTCTGACGACGCATAACTATAAGGCGGAGCGAATGAATAAAGAAGAACTCAACAAACTGCCTTCGCAAGAGTTTGTTTATAAGGGAGTTATAGAAGGTGACTTCCCCGATTACTCTCTTCCTACCGACCTCGAACTGCCTCTCAAAGCGGGCGCCCAAGTAATGTTTATCCGTAACGATTCTAATAACGGCGAATATTATAACGGCAGAATAGCCCGCATTAAATCTGTAACCAAAGATATAATTAAAGCCGAAATACCTGAAACAAAGGCTGTTATAGACGTGCGAAAAGAAGTGTGGGAAAATGTGCGCTACAATATTGACAAGTCAAAAGGCGAGATTAAATCGGAGGTTATCGGCACTTTTGAGCAGTATCCGCTGAAATTGGCGTGGGCGGTAACGATACACAAAAGTCAGGGTTTGACGTTCGACAAAGCAATAATCGACATCGGCGCGTCGTTTGCGGCAGGTCAGGCGTACGTGGCTTTGAGCCGCTGTACAACCCTCGAAGGCATAGTGCTGATGACACGTATCTCGCCCGATTGCGTGATGACAGATACGTATGCCATTGAGTTCGGCAAGTCGGAAAAGGCTGAAAATGAACTCAAAAGAATACTTACCGAAGGTAAAAGCAAATTCTGGCAGCAGCGGTTACAGCTGTATTTCGACTTCAAGACTATGTTTACGTTTCTGTATGAGTTTGAAAAACTGCTCGACGGCAAAACATCGACGGAGTATGAACCGGCACGCAAGATGGTTGAGGATTTCAGTATCGCGGTGCGTGAGATGAGCGACGTGGCAGGCAAATTCCGCGAGCAACTGTCGAAAATTTCGCTTTTCGCTGAGCAAACCGGCGATTATTCTGCACTGAAAGACCGCTGCCAAAAGGCTGTTACTTATTTTGCAGAACAAATTTCGAGCCGTATTTTAACGCCTTTCCAAAAATATATTCGCATCATGGCGGGCTACAAGTCGGCAAAGACTTTTTACAAAAATCTGCTCGATTTGGAGAAAGATTTGTTCTTCTTTATAGAAAAAATGAAAAAGGTAAGGTATAATAATGTTGCTCTGGCTGACGATTTGACGCTGAATTTGCCGAAAAGTACGGTCTCGGTTACCGATTATGCCTCCGGCTCAACGGGTGGCGGCTCAACAGGTAATCCGTTAGGGTTGAAGCCCAAAGGCAAGCCGCAGTATCCGCAGTCCGGAGCGAAAGCAACGCAGTACGGAGCGAAAGCAGCGTTACCGAAACAGCCGAAACAGCCGAAAATCGACACGAGAGCCGAAACACTCAAACTCTTTAAACAGGGCAAAAACTGTCAGGAGATAGCCGCAGAACGCAGTCTTTCCGTTTCTACGATAGAAAGTCATCTTGAAGAATATATCGGCGGTGAAGTGCCTGTATATCAGATTTTTACACAAGACGAACTTATCGAACTGACAACACTGCTCAAACCGCTGATGAACTCCCAACATCCCTCTTTTAAGGAGGTTTTTGAGAAGAGCGGCGGCAAATACGGTTACGGCAAACTGCGGCTGGCGTACAGGTTTTTTAAGAAAAATATTTTAAGCACTCATGTACCACCGAAAGACGGAGAAAATTGATGCCTTAATGAAACTTTTTTGGCGCGACAATCCCGAAGCGTACCACAAGATGCTCGAAGCACGTGTTATGCGTTTGTGGGACGAGATTATTGACCCTAAAATATCTCAAAAAACAACATCTATATATGTGATACACAGGGTATTACACGTATCGATGTCATCGTCGGTTTTACGCAGTGAGTTACAGTCGATGCGCAAACGGTTGGTAACGACCCTCAACAATCACGCCGGTTCAAACGTTATAGATGATGTGATTATAAGATGATTACTTTAATTTCCAGTAAGTTAAATCAAACCTGCTTTCCACATCATTTTCTATTTCGTCGGGCAGTGAATGAAAAAAGTCAATACCGGTAATCTTTTCCAAATCGTCAATCGTCATTGCGTAAGAAGACAGTTTTTTGCGTCCGCTTTCGTTCGGGCAAATGAACGCTATCGCTTCCCACCGTTGGTTGTTTTTCTGCAACAGCGCCTTGAAAAATGCGTCCGGCACGACCACTTTGTTGCTCCCGATTGTTTGAGAACGTTTCGACACTATCGGCCCGCAAACAACATACATGCTGCCTTTTTTCACAACCATGCTGCGTGTCTTTTCTTCAATATCTTTCCATACCCCGCCGTTTAAATTGTGATTTTGAGGGCAAATATTCGACAGATACGAACTTTCTTCCATCGCCCGACGGCTCCACTTCATATCTGCGGCAGGCGCCATGTGTCCTCTGTCCCAGCCGGAGCCTTTGTAGTCGTCGTTTGTTGCCGTCGCACCATTGACTTTCGGGTCGGGGATATACTTGTCTTTACGCGAAACGGTACCGGCAACCTCCTCCGGCGTCAGTTCGTAAGCTACCCAGTTCGATATCCTCCAGTCGGCGTTGTAACTGACGGAATAGCCTGAATGACAGATAATTTGCTCGTATCGGCCTTTTATCCGCGCAGGAATTTCGACGTCATGAAACGACTTTTTCGGAAAAACACAACTGCAACACAGTTGCATTAACAAAAAACTTAATGCAACACGCATACAATAATTGACGGTAAATAGTTTAATCATATTTGTGTTATTACGGCTGCAAATTTAGCATAAAATTTTGAGAATTATGAAACTGCCGGTTCAAAAAAGTTTGAGGTGCTATGGCATTCGTCATTGCGAGCAGGAATGATAGCACCAAACGATAAGTAATGACGGTACCCAAAACCCTTGCAGTGGTTTTAAACCCTGCAAGCGGTTTGGAGCTTACGTCCGTCATTATAAGCGTCGGCGCAATCAAGTGTCGTCCCATGCGGGACTATTGTTG
>JAITHS010000387.1 GCA_031279875.1 Tannerella sp. | reverse complement strand
GCTCTCGACAGAAAGATTAAAGGTCTGAAACGCATAGAACTGATTATTCCTGCATGGACTTTCCAAAACGGTAAAGGCGATATCAAAATACAATTAACAAAGTAAATCAACAAATGTTTATTTACAAATGTTGTCGTAATTAGGTATATTATTCACAAATGTATATTGTATGGTTTCATAATCTATCATAAAGCAATAATGAGATATACCATTGCTGATTATCAACCACTTAACTCTTAATACACAATTGTATCGCATAATTTGATTGAAAACTTCTTCGGTAAGCGGCACATCAGGCGCTTTGTATTCAATGACAACAAGCGGTTGCATGTAACGATCGTAAACAACTGTGTCGCATCGCTTGGATGTATTGTTGAGACAGATACTTATCTCGTTTGCGATACGTCCTGCAGGGAAGCCCTTTTCAACAACAAGGAAGTTTATAAAATGCTGACGGACAAACTCTTCCGGCGTCAATGCTACGTATTTGCGTCGTAAGATGTCAAATATCAGCGTTTTACCGTTTTTTTTGATAATTTTTGCATTAAAATGCGGTAAATTCAGTTGGAACATGAAAAATATTTCGTAATTTTGCTTCAATTTTTATGCAAAAGTAACAAAAAAAACCGAAAATGGCAAAAAAAGAACTGACTTTTGAAGAATTGAAGAAAGAAATAGAGAGCAAACGCTTCTCGCCTGTCTATGTGCTGATGGGTGAAGAGCCGTATTTTATTGATGCTATAGAAGAAGCGATCGAACAAAACGCGCTTAACGACGACGAGCGCGAGTTTAACTTGTTACAATTCTATGGCGCAGATGCCAAAACGGATGTTGAGAAAATCATTATCGCCGCCAGACAGATTCCTATGACCGGCGAGCGTCAACTTGTGGTCGTTAAGGAGGCGCAAAACCTTAATAAAATAGAGGGTTTGAGCGCTTATATAAAACATCCGGCGCCTAAAACGATTTTCGTTATTTGCCACAAATACAAGAAGATAGACGGACGAAAGAGTCTGCTGACAGAGGCTAAAAAGACCGGCATAGTGTTTGAATCTAATAAGATTTATGACAATCAGATGGCTGATTTCATTATGAAGTTTATGAAGCAAAAAGACTTTTCTATCGACTTCAAAGCCGCACAAATGCTTGTTGACTGCATCGGTACCGACATCAGCCGCCTGTCGAAAGAAGCCGACAAGTTGAATATCATCCTTTCGGAGGGCGATTCCCGCAAGATTACGCCGGAAATAATTGAGAAAAATATCGGTATAAGTAAGGATTATAACACATTTGAGTTGGTTTCCGCCGTTGCAGCGAAGAATTTCCTCAAAGCTTGCCGCATAGCCGATTATTTTGTGAAAAACGACAAAACTAATCCTATCCAGATGGTGCTTCCTAATCTGTATAACTTCTTTGCTAACATGATGATTTGTATCTATGCGGGCAGCCGAAGCGAAAGGGAAATAATGAATACGTTGAAAATACAATGGTCGTTTCTTGCTACCGACTATGTTATGGGCATAACGCGCTACAACGCTATGCAGTGCTACAATAATATCCATGAGATTCGTTTAGCCGACGCACGCTCGAAAGGTGTAGGCGATAAATCGGCTGACGACGGCGAAATATATAAAGAACTGCTTTTTAAAATGATGCACTGACGAGAGTTGTTGTTTAATTACGAATTAAAAATTACGAATTAAAAATTACGAATTACGAATTTAAACAACTTTCAACAATTCTTATCAACCCTCACAATTCTTGCCAACAAATGTGAGACCAATAATTTAAACAATAATAATATACAAATTTAGTTAAATATACAAAAGTAAATCCTTTGTTTTGTATCGTTTTACAAGTGTACTTTGCGCTAACGCATACAATTGTATGCGCAATATAGCATTTGTGTATAATGCTGTTTACAATATGTCATACAAGGTTTTTTGAATGGTTATAATGCTTATAATCAAGTAGTTATATTAAAATTATTAAGTAATACTTTAATGTTGCGGCATAAAAAGCATAAAACATCCCAAAAACAAGTGTGAAACCTTGTTTTATACACAATATTTCGTACTTTAATATACTAAATATCAGTATCTTATAACAAATAAATAAAGTATTGCTTTAAGCACATTTACAATTGTGAACAACTAATTATACAACAAATGTAAACGCCAATATCTACTTTTGTAAATCCAACAAATAAACATTTGTGGGATTGGCGGTGTTTGCAAATGTGAAATATTATACATACATTTGTGGCGTAATTTATAACAAAAAACAGATGAAAGATAGAATTAATTGGCTAATAAAGGAGAATAATATGAACGCAGCGCAGTTTGCCGCCTCAATAAATAAGACAAGCGCTATTATTCACAATATCCTGTCGGGTCGCAATGATGCGAGCCTCGACGTAGTTAAACGTATCCTCTACCGTTACGGAAATATCAGTCCCGACTGGCTACTTCAAGGTGAAGGCGAGATATACAGAACCTCGTCCGGCACGCTTCCACCGACGGCAGAAGCGGTGAAAACGGTGAATGCCGTGAAAACGCCCGATCCGAAAATTCCTTTCGATTTACAAGACATTGAACAGGAAGATGAAACGCTCACAACCCTAACGCCAACCCAAACGCCGCCTGTAACGCCACCATCCGTAACGCTGCCCGTAACGCTAAAACAAGATCAAAACAATGAAAACAAGATCATTACAGTTGTTGAAAAACAGGAAAAAGAAATCGATAAAATCGTTATTTTTTACACCGACGATTCAATCCGTTGGTTTATTCCCGACCCCAGCCGAATTAAGAATTAAAAATTAAGAATTAAAAATTAAGAAGTTCTTAATTCTTTTCACTACCTTTGCGGCGTTTTTTTAACATTTAAACTTGCGTAACGCAAGATGATACATTATATAATATATGATTTCTAAAATTCATTATCCGTCATCACAAAAGATTTATATTCAAGGAAATATATATCCTGAAATACGTGTCGCCATGCGCCGGATAACACTTACGGACAACACATCTGTTGTAGTTTACGACACCAGCGGAGCTTACTCCGACAATACTTTTCGGACAGATATAACGGCCGGTTTGCCCCGTTTGCGCGAAACATGGACGCAACACCGTACAAATACACAAATGCAACTTGCTCGTCAAGGTATCATTACCCCTGAAATGGAATATGTCGCTATCCGCGAAAACGGGCAATGCCAGGAGCATGGCATCGATACTTACATAACGCCCGAATTTGTGCGCGATGAAGTAGCCGTCGGCAGAGCAGTCATTCCGGCAAACATCAATCACCCCGAAGCCGAACCGATGATTATCGGAAGCCGTTTTGCAGTCAAAATAAACACAAATATCGGCAATTCGGCGCTCTCTTCGGGTATCGAAGAAGAGGTTGAGAAAGCGTTGTGGAGTTGCAAATGGGGCGGCGATACGCTGATGGATTTGTCAACAGGCGACAATATTCATCAAACGCGCGAGCAGATAATCCGCAACCTCCCCGTGCCGATGGGAACGGTGCCGATATATCAGGCTTTGGAAAAAGTTAACGGCGTCATAGCCGACCTCAACTGGGACGTCTATCGCGACACGCTTATAGAGCAATGCGAGCAAGGAGTTGATTATTTTACCATCCATGCCGGTTTGCTCAAATCACACGTTCCTCTGACGGCAAAACGCACCACAGGTATAGTGTCGCGCGGCGGCTCTATTATTGCCAACTGGATGAATATTCATAAGGAAGAAAATTTTTTCTATACCAATTTTGAGGAGATATGCAATATTTTGGCGCGATATGATGTGGCAGTATCGCTTGGCGACGGCTTGCGTCCCGGAAGCATCAACGACGCCAACGACGAGGCTCAATTTGCCGAACTGTCCGTACTCGGCAAACTGACACAAACGGCTTGGAATCATAATGTTCAGGTCTTGATAGAAGGACCGGGGCATGTGCCGATGAACCGTATTAAAGCCAACATCGACGAGCAAATCGCACAATGTCACGGAGCGCCTTTTTACACTCTCGGACCGCTTACTACCGACATAGCGCCGGGCTACGACCATATCACCTCAGCGATTGGTGCGGCACAAATTGCATGGTACGGTACGGCGATGATTTGCTACGTTACCCCGAAAGAACATCTCGGACTGCCCAACTGCGAAGACGTCCGCAACGGCATCATAGCCTACAAGATAGCCGCCCATGCCGCCGACCTCGCCAAACAGCATCCGGGCGCGCAAATACGCGACAACGCATTAAGCAAAGCCCGTTTCGATTTCCGCTGGAAAGACCAGTTTGCCCTCGCTCTCGACCCCGAAAGAGCGCTTGAATACTTCAAAATCGGTCATCTGGGCAACGACAGCGACCACTGCACCATGTGCGGCCCAAACTTCTGCGCCATGAAATTAAGCAAAAAATGTATCACCGATGATTAATAATCCTTAAAGGTTTGGTTTTTTCAAAAAAAAAGAGTACTTTTGCATTCCGGAACATTCGTAATTTAATGTTTATGATAAGAGAACGCGACATAGAAAATTTACTTGAACAGCAATTAGTTCAGCAGGGTTGGATTATTCAAGCAAATAATCCTAACCGAAATGTGTATCACCAAAAGCCAAAGACACAGGAAGATATACAAAAGTTGAAAGGACTTGAACCTGACTTTTGTTTGTATTTGAATGAAAAAGCCGTTTCTCCCGAAATAATTATTGAAACCAAAAA
>JAITHS010000381.1 GCA_031279875.1 Tannerella sp. | reverse complement strand
GGCCGCTCGTTCAGGGACTCAACATGGCTAAAAGCGAAGAACCCAAGTATAAACAACGTACCTATGACAATGAATTAATTGATTATCTGCCGACACACAAACTCTCTCTCGCAGTCGATTCCGCCACAGTAGTAGCCAACAAGGTTGTTCCCGAAATGTATGATTCACTCATACTCAAAAACATGGAATTTAACTTTGAAAACAAAAAGGCCATCCACAAAGTTGACGCCATGATGCTCGAAATCGTTTCCGCCAACAATTGGAAGCGACCGATTTATTACGCCTCCACAGTGCCGCAGGATATATATTCGTATTTCGGCGACTATCTTCTGCAAACAGGTCTTGCCATGCAAGTTGTGCCGGTTAACACCAAAGAGCATGTATTATATACCAATACGGAACGAATGTACGATAATGTAATGAACAAGTTTAAGTGGAGCGGTCTCGACAAACCCGGCCTGTATCTCGACGAAACGAACATGAGGATGTGTAAAGGGCAGCGTAGTACGTATAACCTACTTGCCAACGTACTCATGCAAGAAAACAAAATCGACAGCGCATTGAAAGTACTCGACCGTTGCATTGAGTCTTTTCCCGACTATAATGTGCCTTACGATAGGTCTGTCTTTCCGATACTGATCTCTTATCTGCGTCTTAATCAGTTAGAAAAGGCAAAGCCAATCGGCGAAAGTCTTCTCAACAAACTCTTTACTTCTATCGACTGGATGCTACGCCTCAAACCGTCGTTCCGGAGAACAGTAGAAGGAGAACTCCAAAAAGACTTACACCTGGCTTTCGATATCTTGAATGAGTTTTATCAGCTTGACAAGGAATATGCCGAATCTTTCATGCCGAGGTTTAATTCCTATTCTTCACAGGCGCAAAAAACCACTAACCCTCAATAATGCTTATAGAACACCCCCCACGGATTTACAGATGGTTGTTTCCGGGGGCATTATGGAAAAAACAGGCGCCCAAGGGCAACAAACCGTGCGTCTATCTTACTTTTGATGACGGTCCGATACCCGAAATGACGCCTATGATACTCGACATTCTCGACCGTTATGACGTCAAAGCAACGTTCTTTTGCGTAGGCGACAACGTGCGCAAGCATCCCGACCTATACCGGATGCTGCTCGAACGCGGCCACAAAGTCGGTAATCATACCTACAACCATATTCAGGGTGTCAAATACCGCTCCGAAAACTATATCCGTAACGTAGCGGAAGCAGCTAAACTTATCGACAGCAACCTCTTCCGCCCGCCGCACGGACACATGCGCGCACCGCAGTTTTACCGGTTAAGGAAGATGTTCAAAATCGTTATGTGGGATGTCGTTACGCGCGATTACAGCCCTCACATGACTGCTCGTGGGGTGTTCAACAATGTCCGTCGCTATGCCCGCAACGGCTCGATAATAGTATTTCATGATTCCCTCAAAGCCATAGGACGTATCGAAGAAGCCTTACCCGCTTCAATCGAATGGCTCCAAAAGCAAGGGTATGAGTTTTTAACGGTTAACGGTTAAGATGTTTAAGATACTGACGACAGGAAAATTTTATGCCGACGGCGGGGCGATGTTCGGCGCTGTTCCCAAAACGGTCTGGAAACGTCTTTACCCTGTTAATGAGCGCAATCTGTGCGTTTTGGCGATGAATACTGGTTTGGTTGTTACGCCCGCAGGACGTGTCGTTGTTGTTGATCCGGGCGTCGGGCTTGATTATCTTAACCAACAGCCGGCCAAATTTTACGGCTTTCACGAAATGCAAGACCTCGCTGTTTTGTTGCGTCGTGAAGGCGTTGAGACCGACGATGTTACCGATGTTGTTTTTACTCATCTGCATTTTGACCATGCGTCAGGGGCTGTTTGCGGCGGAAAACCGCTTTTTCCTAATGCCCGACACATTTTTAGTCGGCGGCAATATGAAGTGATGAAAACACCTTTTCCGCTCGAAAAGTACTCTTTCCTGCCCGAAAGCATTGAAATTATTATGAACGCCGGATTATGCCGCATGGTAAGCGCTTCGACCGGTACGGACGGTTTGGAAGATTTTAACATTGAGTTCTACAACGGTCATACCGACGGCCAGATAGTAGTAACATTGCTTCACGACGGCATAGAGAACGTATGTTTCCCCGGCGACGTGATACCGCTGGCGTCACACAAAGTATTGGAACGCATCTCCGCCTACGACCTCAATCCGATGATCTCCTACTCCGACAAGGAAACTCTGCTGCGTAACATCAAGTCGTCGAACGCCGTAACAGTATATTACCACGATGTTTTCAAACCCTTGCAGCGGTTTTAAACCCTGCAAGCGGTTTGCAGAAAGCAGAAAGTACCACGTCATTGCGAGGTACGAAGCAATCCAGCGCGCCTTTTCTCTGGATTGCTTCGTTCCTCGCAATGACGAATGCCCTGTACGTTAATGCCCTCGTAATGACGGACACTAATTACGCAGTCCCGCAGGGACGACACTTTATTAACCGGTGACTTCAGTCTCCGGTGAAAGGCATATCAACAATAGTCCCGCATGGGACGACACTTGGTTACGCCGCTTACAAGGGTTGTTGCCGAAAAAACCACTTGCAGGGTTCTAAAACCACTGCAAGGGTTGTTGCCGAAAAAACCACTTGCAGGGTTCTAAAACCACTGCAAGGGTTTGGGGTACGGTACCGCCGGAGGCACAGACGCATCAATCCATTTTATTGTGAAACCTCTGCGTTCCATGCCTCTGAACCATGTCATCTGGCGCTTGGCAAACTGATGAATGGCTGTTTCCAACAAAGTAAACATCTCGTTATATGGTAATTTGCCGGTAATATATTCGGTAACATACTTATATTCAAGTCCGTAATATATCAAATCTTCGGGTTTCAAACCTTCGTCGAGCAGCGAGCGTATCTCGTCGAGCATACCGTTGTCGAGACGTTTTTTGAGGCGTTCGGTAATACGTTGTCGGCGGAGTTCACGGTCGATGTCAAGCCCTAAAATCAAACTGTTGAGAGGTTTAAAATCACGTTTTTCGGGCGGCTGTCGGAGATAGTATTCTTCGATTTCGATAGCACGGATAGCTCTTTGAGCGCTGTCGATATCGGTTTTATTATGTAGCGTTTTATAAGAGGCGAGAATTGCGGTCAATTCTTCCAATGATTTGTTTTGCAGCGATTCGCGTAATGTGTTGTCGGGTGGTACGTCAAGCAGTTTGTAGCCTTTCAGCACGGCTTCGATGTACATGCCTGTCCCGCCGCACAAAATAGGTGTCTTTCCTGCAGCCCTCAAACGCTTAAAGACTTCAAAAAAATCATGCTGATAGCGAAAAACATTGTATTTGTCTCCCGGCTCGCAGATGTCAATCAGATGATACGTAACATGCTTGCCATCAACGGTATAATCTGCGATATCCTTGCCTGTGCCGATGTCCATGCGTCGATAGACCTGTCGCGAATCGGCGCTGATAATTTCGGTATCAAGACGCGCCGCCAGAGCCGCTGCAAACGCCGTCTTGCCGCAAGCCGTAGGGCCGAGTATGGTGATAAGTTCGTAATCAGTCATTGTTTTTGGCAATTTTAGGGAGTTTTGTACAATCAAACGAAAACACGTCATTGCGAGGGTGTTAACGTACAGGGCATTCGTCATTGCGAGGAACGAAGCAATCCAGAGAAAAAGAACGCTGGATTGCTTCGTCCTCGCAATGACGTGGTACCGTCTATCATTCCTGCTCGCAATGACGAACGCCCTCGTCCGAACTACGAACCACGATACCCGATTTAGAATTTCAGGCTCAAACCGAGGTTAAACCAAGCA
>JAITHS010000356.1 GCA_031279875.1 Tannerella sp. | reverse complement strand
TCGGCTTCGGCGGTGAGCAACAAACGGTGTTGCAACACGTATGGAGCGGCTGTTTTTACATCTTCGGGAGTAACAAAATCGCGTCCCTGCAAGGTCGCAAGGGCTTTCGACGACTGCATCAAAGCAACTGTTGCACGAGGAGAGGCGCCGAGAAAGACTGCTTTGCTGTTGCGCGTTTGCTGAATTATCGACGCAATATATTGAATAAGAGACTTTTCGATATATATCTTCTCTACGGCGGCAAACATGCCGAGCAGTTCATCGTGCGAGATAACAGGTTGAATATCATCAAGTCGTGCAAGTCGTGCGTTGGTATTATGCCGTTCGAGAATCTCGGTTTCTTCTTCGACAGAAGGGTAGGGGATAGTGATTTTCATCAGGAAGCGGTCTAACTGCGCTTCGGGCAGTTTATACGTACCTTCCTGTTCGACAGGATTTTGCGTTGCGAGGATAGTGAAAATGCCGCTCATCTCGTGGCGGATACCATCGATAGTAGCCTGTCGCTCTTCCATGACCTCAAAAAGTGCCGACTGTGTCTTGGCCGGTGCGCGGTTGATTTCGTCCACCAGCACGATGTCGGCAAAAATCGGTCCGGGATGAAACGAAAACGCGCTCGTTTTCATGTCGAAAACCGATGTTCCGAGCACGTCCGACGGCATCAGGTCGGGCGTAAACTGTATCCTCGAAAAATCAGCCTTAATGAGTTTGGCGATTATCCGCGCAAGCAGTGTTTTGGCTACTCCCGGAACGCCTTCGATCAATACATGACCGCGCGCCAAAACTGCTGCCAGAATAAGGTCAACCGACCGTTGCTGCCCTACAATAACTCGGCTTATAGCCTCACGTAATTCGTCTAAATGTTTAATAGTGTCCATTTTGTTTGTTATTTTAAATTTTTAATCCTCGCAGCAAATCGTTCATCCCGTCAACAAACTGCTTTAATTGCAGGTCTGACGCTTCAAAGCGATAAACGGCAATGTTTATGTTTTTTATAAGTGTTGATATTACCGATGTCTCTATACCGGTTTTATCTGCAATACGTTGAAAATCAGCATCATTAGGGGTTCTGTCCGACAGATCTGTGCCGATAAGGCGCTTCATTTCGGAATAAAACGATAACTGTTTGATTTTCAACATCTCGGCGTTGTTATGTCGTTGATAATAGAGGTTGCTGATCAGCATCATAAAGCCCATCAATCGGTTCGGCGGCGCATTTACGACAGGAATAACCCTTTGTCGGCGGCGGGAGTTGAAAATCATAAACACGACGAGCAGTATAAGCGCAAAATACAAAGCATGTCGCAGCGGTGTTTCCGAAAGGATATATCGCAACGGAGAAGATGCCTTCTTGCTGTTATCGTATGCCTCGATGCGTGTTACATGGCGGTCGCCAAGCAACGCGAGCAGACGGAAAGCATAAGAAGCGTTTTGCCGGTCAAGAATGCCGAAGTTAGTGAACATCAGCGGAGTAGCAACCAATATCAACTCGCCTTTGCCGATAACAAATCTTGCGGCAAGGGCTTTACCTTCTTGATCACGAACTAAAACGTCCTGTTCGGGCTGTTCGAGGGACAGATAATAGCCGTGCATTTGCGGATAAACTTCCCACGACTGTTCGGGCTTCAGGCGGTTTGGGCCGAAGAAAATTTTGTCGCGTTGCGGTTCGTACCGAATGTAGTTCTGAAGCGGTTCAAAATACTTGCCGGTCTCACTCTCAAAACCGATAGTATCTTCTAACGACAATGAAAAGTCTTCGGCACAAAGCATCACTCTGTTGCCGTTATGCAGCAATTTATACAGATAACCGACGTCATCAGACGTCATGTTTATCCTCGATTCGGTAATGAGAAAAGCCTTGTCGAAAACAGTTGTGTCCGACTTATAAATCTGATAGAGAGTATGATACGTAACTTCGTATCCGTTTTTAAGAGAAGATTTGGCGATGTCGTCGAAAACGTAACTGCCGAACGGCTCGCGGTCATTGCGGTCGTAGGTTTTGTTCCACACAAATTTATGCGGCGCAGAGTACTCAATAATGAATATAATAATCAGAAATACTCCGAGAAACAGCATGTACAGACGACTTCCTTTCTTCATAGCGGCAGTTTTTCTCTCCAGTCCGTTCCGTTAGCAACTGTCAGCGTTTGAAATCCGAGCGCTGCGGCGGCGGCGGTATTTGCGGGGCTGTCATCGATATAAAGCGTTTCGGCCGGGTTAAATCCCGCGTCGGCAGTCATAATACGGAAAATCTCGGCATCAGGTTTGCAGCATTTCATCTCATACGAGACGTACATTTTATCAATGTATGCCGTCAACGGTTTGCCGTCAGGACAGTAGCCGTTTGACCGCACCCTACCGATGATAATGGGGTTGTTGTTGGTAAGGATAAATATCCTGTGTTGGCGTCGTAACTCGCTGATATAATTAAGTTTATATTGCGGCGGCGGGTCTATAATACTCATCCACGCAGATTCGATATCGGCGCGTGCCAACGGTTTGCCGACATGCTTGCTCAACATTTCGCAAAACTCTTCCGTATCAATCTTTCCGGTCTCAAAATCAATAAAAATATCCTTGTGGTGAGAAGCGTCAATCAGTTTGGCGGCATCATGCACTCCAAGCGCCCGAAAACTATTTACAGCACGTTCTACATGAACGTCCACGATAACGCCCCCAAGGTCAAAAACTATATCTTTATACATAATTAGATATTAAATGATATGCAAATGTACGAAATTATTTTTAAAAGAAAAAAAAATGCCCGCAATCCGGCGCTTCGCAGCGGCAGATATCAGAACAAGTTCTGTGCGGACACAAAGCAGTCGGCAATATTGATAAGTGTGTATGAGAGTGTTGGTTGGAATCCCGACTGCTTTATCTAATGTATTATAAGCTATAATATGTCGAACCCGATGAAATGGATTCATTCAGGCAGAATATCCGTAGAATTTTTACCGGTTTGTTGTTTAGATGTTTAGTTGTTTTGTTATTTGTCATATAATTAATTTTTTTTTTATGTTGCTAAACAATGAGTTCTCTTGTTTACGGCCGCAAAGGTACAACTTTTTTCTCAATAAACAATTGATGTATGTTAATTATTTTTTTATTTTAAACATTTTTAACCTTATTAAAGAAAAATTATGAAATAAGTCCCCAATTTATTTTTCGGTGAAAGAGAGATTGAAGGCGGGCGTTAAGGA
>JAITHS010000342.1 GCA_031279875.1 Tannerella sp. | reverse complement strand
AGATAATACTTCGTTTTATCGTTGCCGCCGGAGACTTCGCCCGTCAAATCGGTTTTGTAATACGCCGATTTCAGATAATCGGAACTGTAATAATCAATATCGGGATAACGATAAGGATTGGTGCCTAAAGCCGTATTGTAAATAGTAGCGGCATCGTATCGGGGCGTAATGCCGTCGTTTATTGACGCTTCATTGTATAAGGTCATATAGCAGTCGGCATCTAAATATTTCGGATACGATTTGGGAATATAGACTCCGCCGTTAGCACGAAAATCAATTTTCATCGCTTCGTTTTTGCCTCTTTTTGTGGTGATAAGAATGGCGCCTTTGGCTGCACGGCTGCCGTAAAGTACTACTGCCGAAGCATCTTTGAGTATGGATATGGATTCTATTTCGGAAGTCTGTACAAATGAACTTGAACGGGGTATTCCGTCAACCAATATCAGAGGCGCTTGCCCCCAGATATTTCCGTTGTAACCGCCTACAAAACTTGACAACTCTGCGGATCCATTACTTTTTTTCAGCAGTTCGGAAACGTTAACAACTGATGTTGCATTAACAATATCTTCCTGTGCAAACGTCCCGAAAGCTACGTTTACCAAACTGTCGTTGTTCTCTTGCGCCTGTATTTCCATAAGCCCTAATGTTGAGAGGGCAAGGAAAGCAGAACATATAATTATGAATTTTCTTTTCATTTTAATTTTCTATTAGTGTTAGATTACCATCCCGGATTTTGTTGAAATCCTTCGTATAAATTCACATCGTTTTTCGGAAGCGGTAGCCAATAATGCCGATCGGTATATTTCCGTTCAAACAATACTGTTTCGCGGATATTTTTCACTTTTGCTTCTTCGGGTCTCGTATAGTCAATTGCGCCGTCGCGGTCGAACTCAACGGATTTTTTCAAGGTATAAGGACTTTGTGTAAACAACATCCAACGACGCAAATCGTGAAAGCGGTGTCCCTCGAAAGCAAGTTCTACTGCGCGTTCGCGGCGAACTTCGCTCATAAAGAGTTCCGTGCTGCCGGTAAATTTGGAGGCAACATGCCCGACGCCTGCGCGGTCGCGTATTTTATTAACGGCGTCTTCAGCCGAAAGCGAGTAAGAACCGGCTTTGCTTTGCGGCGTTCCGTATCCGACGGCTGTGGCTTCGGCATACATCAGATATACATCTGCCAGACGCATGAAACTTAATATTAAAACGTTGTTGTTTAACCAATCGCTTCCGTCGTGCACAAATTGCGGACAAAGTTTCATAATCATGTAGCCCGTATAACAATCGTTATCGTTTCCACTATAGGTGCGGTATTGCCCTCCGGTATATAAACTTGCATACTGTCGTTCTTCCGCCCAAGCGCCGTTTTCACTGCATTTCACGCCGTCGTAGATAATGTCTTTGTAGAAACGCGGGTCGCGGTCTTTCCAAGGATGAGTAGGATCATAACCCGATTCTGCATCTGCACGGGTAATGTCTTCGATAGGATAACCGGTTTTTGTGCCGTATAAATCCACATAATTAGCGGTAGGATAACATTTCACTCCGGAAGCAACAAGATTCTGCGGACGATAATCATTTACCTGATTCCAACGCCAGCGATTATCGTAGTTGGCAAAATTTTCCATGAAAATGGCTTCTTTCAATCCGGGTATTTTGCCGTTTTGATTATGAGTATAAAGAATCTCTGTGTATTGAGAGAAATTGGCAAGTTCGTAGCGTCCTGTTTGTTCGGTCAATGTCAAAGCCTGAGCGAAAGCGTCGGCGGCTTGTTTACAGTACTCCTGATTGTAGGATTTTGAACCGCCGGAAGTAAAGTTCATCAACGGACTGCCTGCGTAGAGCAAGGTTTTACCTTTATACGCTAAAGCCATAATTTTGTTGGCGCGTATATTGTTTTTGCCGATAGTTGCTTTTCCCACTGTTGTTTGATCCCAATCTACGGGTAAGAGTTCCGAAGCACGCTGGAAATCGGCGGCAGCTTTGTCGGCTGCATCCTGCCAAGTGAGGCGAGGAAATGTAGGTGTTACGTCCGACGGAATAGCTTCATCTATATAAGGCATTCCCCCCCAATAAGACATAACCATAAAGTGAAACCAAGCGCGGAAAAACAAGAGTTGTCCTTCTATCAGCTGGCGTTCTTCGGATGTAGCATCAATCAGTTTATCCAGATTGGCAAGTCCGATATTTGCTTTGCGGATGCCGTACCAACTCAAAGCCCAAAGATTGGCTTTCTGCGTTTTGTCCTGACTGTTAGGACTGGCGGTGGTATTATTGGGAAACCCAAAATACGAGGTTGTCCATCCCCAGAAATTGCCTGCTTCAAAGTCATAAGCCAACATGTAGGTATAGGAGGGACGCCAATATTCTTCATCAGCCAAATTCCAACTACTATGCGCATTGTTTTCGGTTGCAATAGGAATACAGTTGTAGAGTTCTTCGGTAAAGCCTTGAAAATTTTTGAAGTTTTTGTAGGGATCACCGGGTTCAATGTCGCTGCCGGGAGCTTTATTCAAATAATCTTCGCATGAAGATATTCCGAAAGTAAGCATTGCCGTTATTATTAAATGTATATATCTTTTCATTTTATTTGTGTTATTTAGAATGTTATATCAATACCAAGATTAAAACGCCTTACGGTAGGATATGCTCCGGAAGTAGAACTTGTTCCGAAGTTTGATTCGCGGTCGTCGGGCATTTTTGTCCACAACAGCAGATTATCGCCGTTGAGGTAAATACGGAAAGCGTTCATGCCTGCTTTCTTAATCAAATCACCTTTGAAAGTATGAGATATTTCTGCATTTTTCAAGCGAACAAAGGAGCCGTCGTACAAATAGCGTGTACCGGCAGCGCTTTCGTCTGCCGCAACAGCCCAACGCGGCAATGGCAAGTTTGCGTTGCCGGATTTGTTCCAATAGGCGCCCTCATCATACGCAACATGGGAGTTTCCCTGAAATGTCGGGAAGCGAACTTCGCGGGTTACATTATTTACGCCATAGAATTGCAGGAAGACTCCAAATCCTTTATAATCAAATCCCAAAGAGGCACTGTAAGTATTTTGCGGCATTGAGCCATACTGATAAGGCGCTCTATCGTAAGAGTTGATTACGCCGTCGCCGTTGAAATCAATGATATTGTAATCGCCCGGCAATTTATTGGCATTATTGGTGTTCCATGGTGTGCTGCCGATAATATCGTCCCAGTTGGTCAAATTCCCTTGGTCGATATAAGAGTTGGTTTGTCCGATAGCAAAACCGGCTCTTTTTTGATAAGCAGGTAGCAATTCGGCGTCGTCGCGGAAAATGGTTTTGTTTTCGGCGTGCGTCATATTGGCGTTTGCCCAAATGTGGAGTTCGTTTGCGAAAGTGTAATTAGAACGCAGTTCCAGTTCATAACCTTTGCTTCTCACTTTGCCGAGATTGGCTGATGGCGCCGTCGCTCCGTAATAGGAAGCAATAGCGCGAGAGCCGCCCGTTACTATAATATCGCTGCGGGTGTCGTTGAAAATATCTACCGACCCGGCAATTATGCCATTGAGAAAACTATAGTCAATCCCAAAGTTGCGTTTTTCGACTGTTTCCCACGAAATATCGGGGTTTCCCAAAGTGGTCATTCTATAATAGGTATAAGGCGTATCTTCGGGCATGGTGTTTCCCATTAGTGTATTACCGCCGTATGCAAACTGGTCTTGATAGAGCCATCGTCCCGAAACGTTGTCGTCGCCGATACGTCCCCACGAGGAGCGAAGTTTCATCATATCCATAAATTTCAGATCTTTCAAAAACTTTTCTTCGGATAATCTCCATCCTGCCGAAAAAGAGGGGAAAAAAGCAAAACGATAACCGGGTCCGAATTTTTCGGAGCC
>JAITHS010000315.1 GCA_031279875.1 Tannerella sp. | reverse complement strand
AGACGTTGAGCATAACCGATCGCGCATACCTCCATTTCGAGGGAAAAGTATTGTTTCAAGGCACTGCCGAAGAACTCGCCGCAAACGCTATTGTTCGCGAGAAATATCTCGGTCGCGATTTCGAGTTGAGACGGAAAAGTTTGTGAGTTTTTTAGCGCAATAATACGTTATAATAATACCGCACAGCGCGATAGCGGATGCCAAAGCCCATCCGGCAGGCGTGGTGGTGTCGCTCACCAGAACGGTTTGCTCGGTTGTGTCGCTGATGCCGGTGTAAACCATTATCACCGCAACGGCATTGTTGAAAAAGTGCGCTGTAACGGGTACCCAAATGTTGCCGCTTAAAACGAGCATGTAGCCAAGCAAAACGCCAAGTATCATACGAGGCAGAAAGCCGTAAAATTGAAAGTGTACGGCACTGAATATAGCCGCGACAATGATTACAGCCACGTGCGGGTTAGTTATTTTGCGCCTTATAATCGACATCAACGCTCCTCTGAACAAAAATTCTTCTACTATTCCGGCTAACACTCCTATCACTAAAAGATTGGTAATGAACGAAATAATGTCTTTGCGATTAAGCATAGTCTGTGTCAACTCTCCTGCCATATCTTCGAGATTGCGAATAAACGTTTCTATCGGCGCCATAAACTCCGGTAACGTCAATTTGAGGTTCAAAAATCCTGCTATTTCAACTGTCGGCGTCATAAAAATCATCATCAAAATAGCAAATAAAAATGCCGACGGACGCGGTTTGGTTTTTGTTTTCAACCACTTCGACGGATATTGGCAACACAGATAAGCCGTAAGAACGGCGGGCAGGAAAAAAGCAAACAGGTCGCTTAAAACCATTGAGAAATGCAGATTGAAAAACTGCAAGTCGGATGTGTCGGCGCCGTCTGCAAACTGCGATGTCACAAAACCTGTTACCGTCGCCGCCAGCGACGCGAAAATCAGTCCTACGAGAAATATAAACATCAGTATTCCAAACTGAAACAGCGGAGATTTGTGTTCAAAAAGACCTTTCATAAGAATAATATAAAAAAAACGACTTCTGCCCGCAAAAAGCAGACAAAAGTCGTTGATATTGAATAAAAAAACGTTTACTTTCTGGGTAAAGCTTCATTGACTACCAGCTGGCGTCCTTGAAACTCTTTTTCATTCAACTCTTCGATGGCTTGTCTGGCAGCATTGTCATCAGGCATTTCTGCAAATCCGAAGCCTCTCGAACGGCCTGTGTCGCGGTCTTTGACTATTTTAACGTTCTCGACCTCGCCATAAGGCTCTAATAATGATTTCAAATCATCTTCCCTGACTCGATAGTTCAGGTTTCTAAAATAAAGGTTCATAAAAAATGTTATATAATTAATAAATACGGTGCAAAGTAACGCATTTTTTTTTGATTTACAATGCTTTTTTGAAAATATTTTACTGAAATTTTTTTTCCAAAGATTGATAAATAGCGCTATGTGTCTCATTAGCAAGGTATTGCATCTTTTCCTTGTCGTCAATAATATTTTCCGGCGGCATAACGGGATGGTGGATAATCATCTCAATTCGATGCGGAAAGATGTCCCACGAGTTTCCTTTCATGATGTAATACGGACCGTTGAGTGTTACGGGCAAAACTGCTATCTTGCTATCGACGGCGATCTGAAACGCTCCGCGTTTGAATTTATTCATTTTGCCGTCTCTTGTGCGCGAACCTTCGGGAAAGACTATCAGCGATTTATTTCCCGATAAGAGTTTTGTTTCGGCTTCCTTAATGCTTTGAAAAGCAGTGCGTACCGATGATTTATCGACAAATACAAAGCCGCATTTTTTGCATGCGAACCCTACGAGCGGAATTTTGCCGAGACTTTTTTTCATCATAAAGAGCAACGGAACGCCGATGTAGCCATAAATGGTGAAGATGTCGAAAACGCTTTGATGATTTGATGCGATTATATAAGGCTTACCTTTTATGATGTTTTCGCGTCCGGTGATTTTGACCGGACAAAGGGTCAAAATGCACGCTAAACGCGCCCATATCGAACCCGGATAATATGAAAAAATCCGTTTGCTGCCGACCATACAGCCGAAAGCGGCAGTAAGAGCCGTTAAAATCGTCAGTATTGCAAAAAGCGGCACTTCGATAATCCAAAAATATATTTTAAAAAGTATTTTAAACATCTTTTTAGTTTGTTACAGAACGCAAAGGTAAAAAAAATATTTTTTATTGAAAATTTTTGCATAAAAATTTTGCTGTTTGATTTTTTTTCTCTACTTTTGCCGGAAATTTGAACAAATATTATTAACAATGAAGACAATTTTAAAGTATCTCGGAGTTGTAATAACTCTCATCGGAGTAGGCGTTCTCGCCATTCATGCTTTCGGCTCGACCCCCAGCAACGCTATTCTGGGAATAGGTTTGTTCGCCATAGTACTGGGCTTTTTTACTCATATCATCCTCAATAAGAGGGTTGAATAGTTTCAGGGAACCTCTAAAAATTGATTTTTTCGAGGCTCCCTTCAGATAAGCGCCCGATAGACCGCATCCTGAATACGCTCGCGAATTTGATCGGTCAATAGTTTCGTGTTTGTTCGCGAAGGATAAGTACGGTTGCTTAAAAAGATGATAAACATCTGATTATCAGGGTCTATCCAGAAGCATGTGCCGGTATAGCCGGTATGTCCGTAAACAGACGCAAGGGCTAATTTGCCGCATGGCGATTTGGCTTTAGGGTTGGTATCGGGCTTGTCGAAGCCTAATCCGCGTCGGTTGGTATTACATTTGTTGCCGGTAAAGAGTTGGCATGTCTTTGATGAGAGATACCTCCGGTCGTCGTAAACGCCACCGTTGAGGTATAGTTGGCACACTTTGGCAAGGTCTTCGGCGTCGGCAAAAAGTCCTGCGTTACCGGATACTCCTCCCTGAAAGGCTGCCGTTTCGTCGTGTACATATCCGCGTAAAATTTGACGGCGTAAAAAAACATCTTTTTCCGACGGAGCAATAAGCGCCGTATCCATCTTCTCTCGCGGGTTGTAGGTCATTGAAACAGCCCCCATAGGAGCGAAGAAAAACTCGTCAACAAGATTGTCGAGAGGTTTGTTGTATAACCGTTCTACCATAATTTTCAACAGAATAAAATTGACGCAACTGTATTTGTAACGGCCTTTTGTTTCGAGTTTTGCTTTCTTGATGCCGGATATGATACTGTCAATCGGAAAGGCGTCGTTGAGGTATATATTGTCGGTTACTTTCACGTTGAAGCCGTCTTTTTGTCGGCGGGATACGTTGTCGGGATTAAATACGAAAGAAGTTTGCACCCAAGTTCTTGAATCATAGCGCGTTGTATGCCGGGCATCACGTCGGCCGCTAAAAAGTGAGCCGGTGTAACTGCTACGGTCGAGCGCCTGTTCAAAGACATTGACTGACGCCGGCAAGCCGGAACGGTGATAGAGCATGTCGCGGATAACAATATCGCGTTTGTCGGAGAATTTCAGTTCCGGGATATAATCCGAAATCTTGTCATTGAGATCAAAAAGACCGTCATCGTAAGCCTTCATCACGGCGAGCAGCGTGCCGGTGGCTTTCGATACCGAAGCAAGGTCGTAAACGGTATTAGAAGTTACTCTATCTCGTTGAGTATCATCAAGATAACCGAACGATTTGTCATAAACTATCATACCGTTTTTGGCTATTAAGGCGCGGCATCCGGGAAAAGCGCCATTGTCGAGACCTTTACCGATAATGGTATCAATGGTGCGGAGTTTGGCGCTGCTGATACCTGCCTGTTCAGGTTCGCCGTGAGGAAGCCCTCTTCGAGCGATGATTTCTTTTTCTTCTTGCATGTCTTGCATGAAAGAATATGCTACGGGCGACTTTCCTTTTGGTTTTATTTTGCCGAAAACGACTTTTGCGGCGCATTCTTCCGCCAAATCAGTCGGTTCATAAGCCAATATCATAGCCTTTGAGTTTGCCGTCGATTTTGCAAAATTAGAAAACGAATATGGTACGGTAAAGAAAACAAAAACACAACTATTTGATTTTGAGAGCGTTATAAGTTCGGCGCTTTCTTTCATCTTTGATGAGTTGACACTACATATAATAATATTGTAGGATTTTAGTTTGGCAAGGGTGTTTTTAACGTCAGCGGCGGCGGTTTTTTCGGATATGTTAAAAATGTCCGGCTTGCAGTATTTTTTTAGCTCCGTCTGAAAAACTTTGTCGGACGCTCCGAACGAAACTGCCGCAATTTTGCTTTCGGCGGTGTTTTTCAGTGGAATGAAATCGCCGGAGTTCTTAACCAAAGTTATAGCCTCCTCGTTGAGGCGACGGTTGAGAGTTGCGGCTTCGGATGTGTTGAGTTTTGATAATAGTGATTTGGTATCAATCTTTTTAGGCTTTTTGTTGAGACCTACTATATACTTGTATTTCAATATCTTACGACATTTATCATCAATCATTTTTTGAGATATTTTACCGTTTTTGAGGGCTGTTTTGACGGCATTTATCTCCTTAATACAATCAACAGGTCCGAGCATGACGTCGTTACCGGCAATGATTGCTTCAACGCAGACGCTTTTGCCTTCTCCCGCCGATTTGATAGCGCCTTCCATAGCCAGCCCGTCGGTAAATATCAGTCCTTTGAAGCCAAGTTCATCTTGTAACAAGTCGGTAACGACCGATTTTGCAAGCGACCCCGCCCGTCCGTTTGTGCCGAGCGCCGGAATATTGAGGTGCGCCGTCATAATGCCCGAAAATCCTTCATTAATATATTGTTTGAACGGGAAAAGTTCGATATCGTTAAGTCGTTTCTTGTCATATTTGATAACGGGCAAGTCAAAATGCGAATCGACATCGGTATCGCCGTGTCCGGGAAAATGCTTGGCGCATGAAATAACGCCCGCCTTTTCGAGGCCTAAGGCATACGCCATAGCCATTCTGGTAACGGCTTTTTTGTCGTCTCCGAAAGCGCGGATGCCGATAACCGGATTTTTTGCATTTACATTGACGTCCATAACGGGAGCAAAATTGATGTGGATGCCCATTTCGTTGCACTGACGCCCCACTTCAGCGGCATAGTCCTCTATCAGCGACATGTCGTTGAGAGCGCCTAACATCATGTTTTTGGGGAAGCGCGTCGTGCCTTCAAGCCTCATCGACAGCCCCCACTCGCCGTCGATTGATATCAACAGCGGTATCTTCGACATGCCTTGCAGACGGTTTGTGAACTCCGCCTGCGTCAATGGCGTTCCTTTTGAAAACAGCACACCGCCGATGCCGTAATCCTTGACTAACTTCTCCAAAAGAACAAGTTTGGCGTTATCCGCTACCGACAAATTATCGGTCTTGCCGGAAAACGAAAATGCAGTAAACAGTTGACCGATTTTCTCGTCAATGCTCATCGTTTTCATTTTACCGTCAACCCACCTGTTCATCTCGCTTTGGTTGACGGTTTTCATCATCGTCGGGGTAGTCTGCGCACGCATCGTCATTGTCGCCAAAACAGCCATTAAACCCACTAATAAACGTTTAAATGTCATAAAATGTAATGTGTTTATTATACAAAGGTACGATTTTTTTTTGAGAAAACAAAAAAAATCGGATTAAAATGTTGTAAATTAAAAAAAAATTCGTACCTTTGCGCCCGCTTTACGTAACCGCCGGCAGGAAAAGTGTTACCTGACCGTGTTGCGTTTTGTCAATTATAGAACATATAAAGAGCTTATTATCAATGGATTTAATTAAAGTAGCAGAGGCGGCATTCGCCACCCAACATGAATTTCCCGCTTTCAACAGCGGCGACACCGTAACGGTAGCATACCGTATCAAAGAAGGTAACAAAGAACGCATACAGCAGTACCGCGGCGTTGTGATACGCATATCCGGTCATGGCGACAAGAAGCGTTTTACCGTTCGCAAAGTATCCGAAAACATCGGTGTAGAGAGGATTTTCCCTATCGAATCTCCGTTTATCGAAAGTATCACGGTCAACAAATTCGGCAAGGTACGTCGTGCCAAACTGTACTACCTGCGCAACCTGACCGGCAAAAAAGCCCGCATCAAAGAGCGCCGCATCAACACCGACAAAACTAAGTAGCCCAAGATTATTACTGTGGCTTCAATTCGTATCCTTCGGTTTTTAGTTTGCCGCGAAAAGATATCGGCTGACGGTTGTCCGAATTGATGCTGATAGAAGCGTTGCCGTTGCCGAATATCTGCGTAAGATACTTGTAATTGATGTTTTCGTTACGTACTTTGATTTCTATCAAAGCCGTACCCTTGTCATCAAAAGAACAGTTGTATTCGAGAATTTCAGCGGTAAAGTTAAGCCCGTTGCCGCCGCCATAAGGTATGTTACCGAATGCTTCGCCGTAATATGGGAGATATGAAACCAACGTATCTCCGTGAATAGCAAGCGAATAAGACGCCGACAGATGACGTGCGCCCTCGCTACGCATCGGTGACATATAGTCGGCTTCTACGGTATAGTCCCGGCTTTGAATAATTTGTATTACCAGAGAGCGTGTAACGGCAATGTTTTTTGGTGCCGAGCAAGACCACAAACAAGTGGTTATCAATGCGATGTATAAAAAAAATCTTTTCATGTCAGTTGTATTTAGTCTGACAAAGATAGATGAAAATAACTAAATTCCCAAAAAATTACTACTTTTGCAGACTTTTAAACAGAAAATATGTATAACAAAGAATCTCTCGAACATTTCGGAGTAACTGAAAATCAACTTATTAACGTTCTGTCTGCGGCATTGGAGAAAGGTGGCGACTATGCTGATATGTTTTTTGAACATACCGTGGCTAACAATTTGAGTTTGCAGGACAGTGCAGTCAATAAGACGTCATCGAATATTGATTTCGGCGTCGGAATACGGGTAGTTTCGGGCGACCGCACCGGATATGCTTATACCGAGACAGTTACGCCGGAAGATATGCTTAAGGCGGCACATACGGCAGCACGAATAGCCGAAAGCGGCAAAATATTAACGCCTGTTGCTTTAACCGTAAATGCAAATAACAATAATTTTTATCGCATCGAAAAAGAATGGGATACGTTGTCGGTAGCAGACAAAGTGCCTTACCTCCAAAGCATTAACGACAAACTGTTTGTTGCCGACCAGCGCATCATCAAAGTTACGGCATGGCTCAACGACGCTACGACGCGCGTAATGTTCTGTAATTCAGAAGGGCAGTTTTATTGGGACGAGCGTCCTCTGGCGCTTATCGGCGCGCAATGTATTATGGAAGTCGGCGGACGTCGCGAAAGTAACTCTACGACACGCTCACTGCGCATGGGAGCGGAGTTTTTGACATCTCAAATGATTGATACTATGGTTAGTGAGTTGATCGACAAAACGCAAATATTGTTTGAGGCTATCAAACCGCACGGAGGTGAAATGCCTGTTGTTATGGGCGCAGGTGGCTCCGGTATCCTGCTGCACGAGGCGATAGGACATGCTTTTGAGGCTGATTTCAACCGAAAAAACATCTCTATTTTTTCGGAATGTTTGGGCAAAAAAATATGCGACGCAAGTATAAACATAGTTGACGATGGTACGGTTGCGTTCAATCGTGGCGCTGTAAACATTGATGATGAGGGAGTTGCAGGACAAAAGACGTATATTGTCAGCAACGGCGTTCTGACAAATTATCTTCACGACCGTATCAGCGCGCGTCATTACGGCGTCTGCCCTACCGGCAATGGTCGCAGGGAATCGTTTCGTAATATGCCGGTTCCGCGCATGAGAGCAACATACATGGAATCAGGCTTTTACAGCGAAGAGGAAATCATCTCCGCTGTAAAACACGGCGTTTATGTATCAAATTTTTCCAACGGTCAGGTAGAGATAGGCGCAGGAGACTTCACGTTCTTCGTCAAGAACGGATATCTCATTGAAAACGGGAGACTTACGCAGCCGTTGAAAGATATCAACATCATCGGTAACGGGCCACAGGCACTTGCCGACGTTACTATGACAGGGTCTAATTTTATGATGGACGAAGGCTCATGGACATGTGGTAAGGACGGACAGTCATGCCCCGTTTCTCTCGGTATGCCCTCAGTTTTAGTCGGTAAACTTACTGTGGGAGGAGAGTGAGAATTAAGAATTAAAAATAAACAATGAACCAACAAAACAAAGAAACGGCACAGCGGACGCTGGAATATGCCATAGCAAACGGATGTCAGGCTGCAAGAATAAGTTTGCATAACAACTCAAACACAACGTTCGAGATACGTAATATGCAGATAGACAGCCTCCAACAAGCAACAGAATACGGATTATCGGCACAACTGTTTGTTGACGGACGATACGGTTCAATATCAACCAACAGATTAGACTGGTCTGAATTACAGCGTTTTATACGTAACGGTATCGACAGTATCAGATACCTTGCCCAAGAC
>JAITHS010000232.1 GCA_031279875.1 Tannerella sp. | reverse complement strand
CACTAACCACTAACGGATATGTACCACGCAGTCCCGCATGGGACGACACTTGGTTACGCCGCATAAAAGGGTTGTTGCCGAAAACCGCTTGCAGGGTTCTAAAACCACTGCAAGGGTTTTGTGGTACCGTCATTACCTATCGTTTGGTGCTATCATTCCTGCTACCAATTACGAATGCCCTGTCCGTTACGGCTGCTAATTCGGGCGCACCTGCAAAATCCGGTAAGAATTATAAACCGCGGCAAGTTTTTCTTTCAACAAACACTAAAATACATATTTTGACGTTATGAAAGAAAACGTTATTTATGCATAAAGCAACTATATTATTATATGGTATAATGATTTGTTATTTCGGACACGCCCAAGAGGCAGGCATTGAAACAGGCGAAACAGGCGGAACAACTGATTGGAAGATAGAAATGTTAGGCTCGGTTGCTACGGGCAGCAAGACGCCGTTTTGGAATGTGTCAAACCGTTACGGCGTTGTTCCTCTCGAAGCGGGCAACGGCTATCTGCGGGTTGCCGTTACGCATGAGCATAAGCTCGGCAACAACTTTTATGTCAATCTCGGCACCGATATGATTGCAAGCAGTCATCATTACCGTAACGTCTTTCTGCAACAGGGTTTTGCCGAAGTCGGATATAAGATACTACTGCTCTCTATCGGTGTGAAAGAAAACTATATCTCGCTCTTTGACAGGGACATTAGCAGCGGCGACATGGTGCAGTCTGCCAATGCACGTCCTATACCGGAAATAAGACTTGCCGTGCCGCAGTTTACCGTCATTCCTTATACACACGGCTGGTTGCAGTTCAGAGGCGATTTCGCTCTGGGCAAATCGTATGATACCGATTATCTGAAATATAAACACAATAAAGACGCATACTACATCCGCGACGTCCTTTGGCATCACAAGTCGCTGCATATAAGGCTTTCCGACACACGCAACGGCTTTCCGCTCTCGCTGATAATAGGTTTGCGGCACCGCGCACAGTGGGGCGGCGTTTCCAACAACCCCGTCATCGGCGTCCAGCCGCACTCGTGGAAAGATTTTGTACGTATCGTTTTGTCTCGTTCCGGCGGTGCCGATGCTACTCCGGGTGATATAATCAACGTATTAGGCAATCATGTCGGCAGTTACGACATCAAAGCAGGCTATGTTGCCCGAAACGGTTTTGCAGCGTTTGTTTACAAGCAACATTTTTTCGACGATGCTTCCGGAATGGAGTGGTATAACTATCCCGACGGGCTATACGGATTGCAGGTTAATATTCCGCATTTTGCGCTGCTCAACAGTCTTGTGATAGAGTTTCTCAACACTTGCCACCAAAGCGGGCCGTTTCATAAAATTGATTTCGACCACGATAAATACCCCGGCTTCGGCGGTGGCGGTGATGACTATTACAATCATGCCGGAAACTATTCCACCGGTCTTTCTTATTACAGCCGCTCTATCGGTACGCCGCTCATAAAGTCGCCCGAATACAACAGTTCGGGCTGGTTAGGGTTTGAAAACAACCGCGTACAGGCGTTGCATTTCGGCGTCAAAGGCTATCTGTCGTCAATAATAGCTTACAGGGCGCTTGTAACGTCGATTAACGGCTGGGGGACGCACGGCAGACCATTGCTGAAAAAATCAACCGGCGTTATGACAGGTGCAGGTTTGACGTTTTATCATCCCCGTTTAAACGGGTGGCAATTAAAACTTGACGCTGCAACCGATACCGGCAACATGTTCAGCAAAGGAACAGGACTAAATCTGACAATAATTAAAAACGGTTCTTACTAAAATTATATGCAGACATTCCTGACAAAACAGTTTTTCAATCTAACAGTCTTCACACTGATTTTCGGCGTCATTTTTTATGACACGATAACGGTTCTTGGTTTTATGTACATAGATGAGATATGCGTTGTGTTGCTGCTTGCTTTGTATTGTTATAAGGTTTTTAAAACAAAGACATGGGAGTTTGACCGTTTTTTCCTTATCGTTATCGCTGTTTTCCTGTTTTATCTGCTATATTCGTTTATTATAAAGTCAAATACCAAAGCCGCAATAATAACCGATTTTATTATCCAGTTCAAGCCCTACCTTGCGTTCTTTTGCGCTTATGCTTTAAAACCGGAGTTTACCGACAATCAAAAACTGATACTCAAACAGGTGGCTGTAATATGCAGCCTTTATGTTTTGGCGGTAGCGTTGGGGATGTATGTGTCGTCGGAACTGATTGAATATACGTTTGTTCATGTCTCCAGATTAGCTACGGCATCGTCGGTTTGCGCACTGCTGTATTTGTATTGCAGCAATTATTCTGCTACGGATAGATTTTTTACTGTCGTGATACTTGCAATAGGTTTATTTTCAACCCGTTCAAAGCATTATGGTTTTTTTGCTATCGGCATTGCTATGCTTGTGTACTTTAACAATTCGTTTCGTATGAAGCTCAATTTCAAGAATGTTTCATTTACACTTGCCGCTTTGGGACTTGGGATAATGGCTTCGTGGAACAAAATTTATTACTATTTTGTAACGGGAGGGTTCGGAGACGGACGAAAGGCGTCCGATTTGTATGCGCGCATGGCTCTTTTCTTTTTTTCTACAAAGATTTTATCCGACTATATTCCGTTCGGTTCGGGCTTCGGCTCGTATGCTACTTTTGCTTCACAACAATATTATTCTCCAATTTACGCAAAATACGGCATGGATAAGATGCACGGTTTATCGAAAGACTTCAATTCGTTTATTGTTGATACTTATTATCCTGCTTTGGCGCAGTTCGGATATGTCGGTGTGGCACTGTTTTTCGGTTTTTTCATCTATCTTGCCGTAAAATCTCTCAAAGCGTTCAATTATAACTGTCGCAAAGAATCGGTTATAATGTTGATGATAATTATTTTCTTTTTAATCGAAAGCACGTCCGATTCTACAATAACACATAATCGCGGAATATTTATGATGATGCTGATGGGTTGGACGTTATCGGAAATCAAACAAAAAGCAGAACGGTCAAAATTACTAAAACAAGATGAAGATACTGTTAGTCAATAAGTTTTATTATCCGCGAGGCGGAGATTGCATATCGGTGTTTAATACCGAAGCATTGTTGCGGTCGAAAGGGCATCGAACGGCTGTATTCAGCGTGGCTCATCCTCAAAATCGTCCTTCCGAAATGGAGCGTTTCTTCCCTGCCATGATAGACTTTGCCGCTCCGAGCTGGCAAGAGAAAGCCAAAGCAGCAGCGCGTTTGTTTGGTTTCGGCGGCGTCGTTGATAACTTCAAACGCTTGTTGGAAGAATTTCGTCCCGATGTAGTTCATCTCAACAATATCCACTCGTATCTGTCGCCCGTTATTGCTCAAATAGCCCACCGTCGCGGTATCCGTACCGTGTGGACGCTACACGATTACAAACTGATATGCCCTGCTTATGCCTGTCGCAACAACGACAAACCGTGCGAAATGTGTTTCGCTCAAAAGTCTTTTGACCCTTTCGGAGCAATAAGCAAAAGCCCGGTAATAAAATACCGGTGCATGAAAGGAAGTTTGGCAGCAAGTTTGATGGCATGGTTTGAATCTGTTTACTGGAACCGACAACGACTGCAAAAATATACCGACTGCTTCATCTCTCCGAGCCGGTTTCTCAAAGAGAAAATGATATCCGCCGGTTTTAACCCTTCAAAAATTGACGTGTTGCACAATTTCGACAGTTTTAATCATCGGGAAATAACATCATCTCTATTATCTCCTAAACAGCATTATTACTGTTATGTAGGCCGTCTATCGGGCGAAAAAGGTGTTTATTCACTTCTTAAAGCAGCAAATGAACTGCCCTACAAACTGATAATCGTAGGCGACGGGCCGTTGTTGACTTCTTATCGCAACGAGTTTGAAAGTTCAAAAATAGAATTTACAGGACGTCTGAAACCGGAAAAAGTGTTGCCGATAATTGAGCATGCACGTTTGCTCGTCATGCCGTCGGTTTGCTATGAAAACAATCCGCTTGGTATCATCGAAGCATTGTCGGCAGGAACACCTGTTCTCGGAGCCAACATCGGCGGCATTCCCGAACTGATAGAAGAAAACGTCAACGGAATGCTTTTCCCTTCCGGCAATATTCCCTCTCTTCGCAACAAAATAGTCGAATGCTTCTCTTATTTCAATGATTCATACAATTTTAAGAAGATTGCGGCAGATGCGCAAAGCAAATTCTCTAAAGAATCTTTTTATGATAGGTTAATAACAATTTATGAGTAAAAACCCTTGCAGCCAAACCCTTGCAGCGGTTTTAAACCCTGCAAGCGGTTTGGAGAAGGCAGAAAGCAGAAGGCAGAAAGCAACACGTCATTGGTCGCAGGAATGATAGCCCCAAACGAAAAGTAATGACAGTACCACGTCATTGCGAGGTACGAAGCAATCCAGCGTTCTTTTTCTCTGGATTGCTTCCTGTATGCTGGATTGCTTCGTGCCTCGCAATGACGAATGCCCTGTACGTTAACGTCCTCGCAATGACGTGGTACTTTCTGCTTTCTGCTTTCTGCTTTCTGCTTTCTGCTTTCTGCTTTCTGCTTTCTGCTTTCAAAAATTATTGTACCTTTGTCGGCGTTTTAATAAGGATGTAAAAGTTGTCAAAAAGGATACAAAATACACGAAATCTTACAGCTGCATTGTTAATGACGATGTTTGCGGCATATTATTCGGGAATTTCATTCTTTCGACACACACACGTAATCAACGGAGTTACAATCGTTCACTCGCATCCCTACAAAAAATCAGCAGAAAAGAAACCCGAACATCGACACGACGAGGCACAGATACAATTGATTAACATGCTGTCGCAGTTTTCGATACACTCATGCGGAACATCGGTGCAGATTGATGCTCCGTACAGTTTTTGCATATCGGAAACCGGAACGCGGGAATCGAATCCAATCTTGAAAAGACGCAGCACGAACCTCCGGCTGCGCGCACCGCCAATCGCAGCATAAGGATCTCAAATATCGGATACTACGTCTATTTTTGAAGGGAAAATAGGCAGTCAGCATCAAAAAAATCTCTCTCAGTATTTATTAATGAACAGCTGCGGAGCTGTAGGCTCTGTGTGCGGTTATATCAATTTTAAAATGAAATATATAGTATATTTATTTCTGATGCTTGCTCTTGCATTTGCAAAGCTCGAAGCACAGGAATCCAAATTGCCTTCCGAACTTTCGGGGCATGTAATCGATAAAGCAGAGGCCGAGCATCTGCCTTATATACCGGTTTTTATAAAAGAAACGGGAGCCTCGGCAACAAGCGACGCATCGGGGCATTTTCGCTTCGTCGGAATCCGTCCGGGAAAATACACAATTGTGGTTGCTACAGGCGGATACGAGCCTTTCGAGCGCGAAATCGAACTTGAAAACGGAGCAAAACTCGACCTCAGTATCGAATTGAAACCGGAAGTTACGGAGCTGAATACTTTGATTGTCTCGGCCGACCGTAACGAAAGTCTGCGAAAAGAATCGCCAACTGTGGTCAATGTTTTGACCTCGGCGATACTTGAAAGTACTAATTCTCATGTACTTTCCGAAGGACTTTCCTTTGTTCCGGGTCTGCGCGTCGAAAATAACTGTCAGAATTGCGGGTATCAGCAAGTGAGAATCAATGGTTTGGAAGGACGATACTCGCAACTGCTTATCGACGGACGACCAATAGTGAGCGCTCTTGCAGGGGTTTACGGAATCGAACAGATTCCGGCGGGCATGATCGAGCGTGTCGAAGTTATTCGCGGCGGAGGCTCGGCGCTTTACGGTTCGAGCGCGGTAGGCGGAGTGGTCAATATCATTACAAAAGAGGCGATTAAGAACGCCGGTTCGCTTTCGTACAGCTTGTCGATGCTCGGCGGAAAAACTGCCGATAATAATATGGCCGTAAATGTGGCTCTGACTTCTTCGTCGGGAGACGCCGGAGCATACGTCTTTGCAAATGTCAAAAATAGAAACCCTTACGATTTCGATGGAGATGAATATACCGAGCTTCCTCAACTCAGAGGTAGCACAGTGGGTTTCAGAGCCTTCGGACGTCCAAATCAACGATCGAAAATAACCTTCGAGTATCACAATATCGCCGAAAAAAGACGTGGCGGGAATAATCTGAAACTCCCTCCGCACGAGGCCGATATTGCCGAACAGCTCGAACACAACATCAACGGAGGGGGAATAAAATACGACATTCTTTCGGGTAACGGCAAGCATAAGACGAAGTTATATACTTCGGCTCAGCACACCGACCGTCAGAGTTATTACGGCACGGGGAAAAATCCGAAGGCCTACGGTTCTACTTCGGGATTGACTTTCGACCTCGGAGGGATGTATTCTTATTCGTTTGATCGTATGTTCTTTATGCCGGCTACCATAAGCGGTGGAGTCGAGTACAATAGCGATGATTTGAACGATAAAACGGAGGCTTACCGGCGCGCTATCAAACAGAAAGTGAATACTGTTGGACTTTTTTTGCTCAACGAATGGAAAAACGAGCGTATCGACTTGGCTTTGAGTGCGCGTCTCGATAAACACAGCATGATTGACCAGCCGGTTTTTTGTCCGCGTTTGAACGTGAAATACAATGTCGGAGCAAATCTCAGTTTTAGAGCAAATTACAGCGAAGGATTCAGCGCTCCGCAGGCCTTTTCGGAGGATTTGCACATTTTGGCCGCAGGCGGAAGCGCGGTGCTGATACAGCTTGCGCCCGACCTCAAGCCCGAACACTCGCGAAGCCTTGGCCTATCGTTAGATATGTATCGATCTTTCGGCGCGTTTCAGGCAAATTTAATGGTTGAGGGATTTTATACTTCTCTTCGCGACGTCTTTGTGCTTGAAAAGAAGGGCGCAGATTCCGACGGAAATCTTATTCAAGAGAAACGCAACGGCTCGGGCGCCGCTGTGCAGGGAATAAATATCGAAGCCAAAGCTGCAAAGGGACAGGACTATACCCTGCAATTCGGCTTGACGGTTCAGCGCAGCGAATACGAGCGTCCCGAAGAGTGGAGCGAGACGGGAGCGCCGGCAAGCAAAAAAATGTTCCGCACGCCCGATTTTTATGGATATTTTACCGGCACAGCGCGACTTGCTAAGGGTTTTTCGGCGTCGGCCTCAGGCACATACACCGGTTCGATGTATGTGCAGCATCTGGCAGGATATATTGCCGCCGACAGGCTCGAACATACGCGATGCTTTTTTAATCTTGGGATTAAATTTTCGTACGATTTAAAGTTCGGACGGCATGTCGTAGCGCAACTTAACGCAGGGATTAGCAATGTTTTCGATGCTTATCAAAGCGATTTTGACCGCGGATCCAAGCGCGATTCGGGATATATCTACGGACCGGTAGCTCCGCGAAGCTATTTTGCAGGGATAAAATTCAGTCTGTAACTAACTGACGGTCTTATTAAATCGTTGCGATTGAGGTGCAAACATTTTGCCTCAGTTGCAACGATTTTTTTAGATCTCCAACATTTGGCTGAAATTATTCATGCCCATTATGAGCAATTGATATATAGCGTTGTTAAACACAGTCATTTCGCGTTTGTTTACAGGATAGTTTCCGAGCATCAAAGCCTGTACGTACAGCACATTAATTACAGCTTCAAAGAGCTGATCATCTTCGAGCGTAGTTAGATCATCAACCAACTGATTATCTTTATTAAAGCATAGGGTAGGGGTGGATTCTTCGGCCTTTTTGATGAAGTTTTGCAGAGTCGAAGCAAAGGGATTGCCGGCTTTCGACAAGTTTTGGATGTTCTTATTATTCAGCGCTTCGTCGTTGGCTACGTATATAACGGGAGTATCGACAGGCTCGAACGATTTTATTTTGGCTGTACAATACTGCGATTTAAGCACAATATTAGCTCGTTGCTCGAATTTGTTGTATCTTTCGTTGGCTTCGACTTCGCCAAATTCGGCAAGTATTTCCTGTGGCGTTATCTGCTCGATCTGCACTTCGGGAAAAACGACTTTTATCTTTTTTATTAAGTCAGTTTCAAAGCTATACGCTGCATTTATAACAGTTTTTCCTTGCGAACCTGCGATGCGCCTGATTTGTCGAAAATCGTCGAGCGAAGGCGTGTATCCGACCTCTTCGCTGTATGTTCTGATAGACTCGAAACTCATTGTACCTTTGTTAGTTTCAAAGGGAATGAAATCAATAAAAAGTTTAAGCAATTCAGTATCTTCGGTAGCCAGCGCTTTTATATACAGATGATGTGTCTGCACAATTGTTTCGAGCGTTTTATTATCGGTAACAGTCAGATACTTGAGATAATCTTTAAAATTATTATTGAGTTCTTTTTTTGCAGCCTTCAGTTCGTCGTTTTCCATGAGCGATTCGCGCGAAGCTGTCGGTTTTAGACTATCGGTATTGAGTACGCATTTCACAAATGAAGCCCATTCAGGAAACAGATTACCAGCCTGTTCGCAGAGGAACATCCGTTTTAGATACACCTTGTGATCGCGCGTTCCGGTGAACTGAACCTTGTGTGGCATAACGAAGCCTATACCTTCGATTTCGCCGGCTTTGGATCGAAGTTGAAAAGCGTCCAGAAAAAGTATATTAAAAGTCTGTTTACCATAGTCGAGCAGCTCTTTTTTTGAAGATTTTGGGTCGAGCCAGCAAGGAGTTCCGCCGACAAGGTCTTCGACGACATTTTCGTGTATCATGCTTATTTTCACCGGAAGAGCGCTTCCGAAATGAAGTACGTTTTTGCGCACTTCGTTTTTATCGAAAAGCAAGCGCCATTCGTTTTTTGGATGAAGAAGAACACGAGTTCCGTGCGGAATTTCTTCGGATATTTCTTCAAGAGTGTATGTTCCGTCGGCTTTTCCGCGCCAGCGAATCCCTTTTTCTCGGAACAGCGATCTTGTTTCGACAACAATTTCATTACTAACAACAAAGCAGGACAGAAGCCCGATTCCGAATTTTCCGATAAAATCTTTTTCGGCAAGGTCTCCTCGCTTTGAACTTTGACCTATAACTGAAAGAAACTGATGTATTTCCTCTTCAGTAAGACCTATTCCGTTATCCTCGAATATCAGAATTGATTCGCGTTTTTCTTTGACAAATATCTTGATTTCACCATCGAAGCACTCGTCGATACTTTTTTTTGCAGTGATAGCATCAACGCCATTTTGAAGGATTTCGCGCACAAACACATTGGGAGCGCTATATATATGCTCGGAGAGCAGCTCGATCATTCCTTTTAAATTGACCTGAAACAGATAGGGTTTAGTGTCATTCATAGTGTAAAAGAATATCTCATCATGAAGTAAATAAAAAAGATAAAGCCTTTTGTAAAAGGCTTTATTTGAGCGGAAAACGAGACTCGAACTCGCGACCCTAACCTTGGCAAGGTTATGCTCTACCAACTGAGCTATTTCCGCATTAAACCTTGTGCGCAAGCTGTTAAGCGATCATTTTGAGCGGAAAACGAGACTCGAACTCGCGACCCTAACCTTGGCAAGGTTATGCTCTACCAACTGAGCTATTTCCGCCTTTGTCGTTTGACGGCGCAAAAGTAGTATAAATTTTCATTCTGTGCAAACTTTTTTATTAAATCTTCATTCTGTGCGAGTTTCTATTCTCATTCGCCCTCTGTCGGAACTGCGCCCCCGCCGTGGATACGCACGCCGTGCGTCTCTACATGGGGGCGGACGCCTGTAGTGGCCCTGCGCGCAACGCCAACCGACTAATTCAAAATTCATACAGCGGTGCCGTCCTGGCACTTGGCGACTACAAGCGTGGC
>JAITHS010000225.1 GCA_031279875.1 Tannerella sp. | reverse complement strand
CATTTTGGCAGTGGGGTACGGATAAATCGCAGACCGGTTACGCCTCATATATTCGCATGGCTTACCACCCTACTAACCCTGTCAATGATCCTTCCCTCTGGCATTTCGATTACAGCTATAATGCTTCCTGCGACACATGGGACGAATTTACCGGTGCCGACCGTCTCGAAACCTGTCCTGTCGGTTGGCGACGTCCTACCGTCGGCAATATTACCTCTCTATATAATACTCAACCTGCCGACGGCAGCGAATTGATGCAGAGTTTGTTTTATACTACCTTTGACGGCAGTGGCAGTCTCACTAACAGTAACAATTATCGTTATTTCGGTTATTACGCCGACGGTTACTTCGACCGCCGTCCTGTCGAAGATGGTTTAGGTCAAAACTTCGCTACCAAATCTGCCGTAAGTGCAAGCACTACCAACGCTGCTTACATTGGTCTCCTGTTTACGCACCCCACTACCAAAGCAAGTTTATTTGTACCCGGTGCCGGTAGCCGCAACGCAAACAACGGTTCGCTCCACGATACAGGTAGCTATGGCTACTTCTTTAGTAGTTCCGCTTACAACGCGGATTACGGTTGGAGTTTGTCATTCATGAGCAGTGTCGCGAACCAAACATTCAAATATCGGCCGTACGGGTTTACAGTGCGTTGCGTCGCAGAATAAAAGCAACCGAAATTTTCAAACGGATTTCTGTAATATTTTAATCGCTTGATTTTTTATGTTTCCATATAATTTCGAGGGCATCACGGCATAATGATGATATTGCCGAAGCATCGCCGTTAGTAACGGCTTGTTTTGGAAAAAGTTTCGACCCCATGCCGACGGCTGTAACTCCGGCTTTAAACCATGCCGAGAGGTTTTCTTCGGTCGGCTCAACGGCGCCGGTAGCGAGAATCATCGTCCACGGCATCGGAGCAAGGATATTGCTTACAAACGACGGACCGCCTACACTACCTGCCGGAAATATCTTGCACAGGTCGCAGCCCGCTTCCTGGGCATAACCTATTTCGGATACCGACCCGCAGCCGGGAGTGTATGGCACAAGACGCCGGTTGCAGACTTTTGCTACGTCGGGATTAAACAGCGGGCCGACAACAAAATTTGCTCCCATCTGTATATACATCGCGGCAGTAGGGGCGTCAACGATTGAGCCGACGCCGAGTATCATTTCCGGACATTCAACAAGAGCATACTTCGACAGGTCGGCAAACACTTCATGAGCAAAATCGCCACGGTTGGTAAACTCGAACACTCTGATTCCTCCGTCGTAACATGCACGCAACACCATGCGGGCTTCCGACGGCTTATCGCTGTAAAAAACCGGTACAAGTCCCGTCTTTTGAACAGCATCTAAAATTTGTATTTTATTGAATTTTGACATAAGTTTGTTTTTAATTCTATCTCTTTTTACAATTCTCGCACAAGCCTTTGAGGTAAAAATGAAACTCTTCGATGTCAAATTTTAATCCCTTAGGCAAACAATCCTCAATGTTCATGGGGATATCGATTATGCAACCGCATTTCTTGCAGCGAAAGTGGGTGTGTGGCTCAACGCTACCGTCAAACCGCGCGTTTTTCTCGTCAATACTGATGTGAAGCGTGGCTCCGTTGTCAACAAACAGTTTCAACGTGTTATAAACAGTTGTTTTTGAGAGCGTTGGTATTTGCTCTCGTAACGCATCATAAACATCATCTACAGTAGGATGATTATGGTTATCAAGCAAGAAACGCATAATTGCGATTCGTTGAACTGACGGACGTATTCCGTAACTCGACAGATAAATACTTGTATTATTCATAATTTGCAGTTTATTTTGATAGTTCCTTTATTATGCAAAGTTACGGCTTTTTTAGGAATAATCCAAATATATGCACTTAAAATATCATAAAAAAACATAAAATATATCAAGTGTGTTATTTATACTTTCTTTTCAAAGTCTCTGCGTTTTCCAATCCTTGACGGAGTAATATTTTGAAAATAAACGATTTAATAAAGCCTAATCCGTATCCGACTATTTGTATTGCGGAAGTGAGAACTGCGAGGGCGGAAATTTTTAACGATTTGGTTTTAAGCAAAGCATCGCAAAAAAGCAGCAAAATGTAGGCTGCGGGCAACAGTAACCATAGCCGTGAAACGGCAAAGGCGAGTATAATGACAATCGTCAGTCCTGTTACGCAAACGGCAGGCAAAGCGTGAACGGCTTTGAGCGATTCGGGATAGAGTTTGTATAGATTGACGCGCGCCTGTCCGAAAATATTGACCTGACGATAGAAGCGTTTGATATTGACGCGCCGTTTATGCCACACAAAGGCGTCGCGATAGAGTTTGACAGTGAAACCGGCTCGCTGTATGCGGATGCTTAAATCAATGTCTTCGCCGTACATGTCGTTGAAACCGCCGACTTTATTATATACCTCACGCGAGAAACCCATGTTGAAGGTGCGTGGTTTGAACTTTTCGAGATTGACCTTGCCGCCACGAATGCCGCCGGTAGTCCAGAACGATGTCATGGCGTAGTTGACGGCTTTCTGCATCACGGTAAACGACGGATGCTCGCTGTCAGGCCCGCCGAAACAGTCGGAATAATCGGTTTTAAGTTGACTATCAACAGTTTGCAGATAGCCGGACGGGATGATACAGTCGGAATCGAAGAAGATGAAATAGTCGCCTTTGGTCATTTTCATACCAACATTGCGACTGTCGCTGCGACCGGTATTGGGTTTAGTTATATAGTTGATATTCAGTTTTTTGCTATGTTTCTCAACTATATCGGCACACGGTAACGTTGAGCCGTCTTCGATGATAACGATTTCAAACTCATCTTGAAATGTCTGTCCGGCAAGGCTTTCAAGCAGTTCTTCCACTTCGTCGGGACGGTTATAAACGGGAATAATTATACTGAACATCACGCAATTACAAGATTTATCCCCATTTCTTCAATGATACGCGCCATAGAATCGGATATGCCGCTGTCGGTAACGATGACGTCAACTCTGTCGAGACTGCATATTCGTCCGAAGCCTTTGCGTCCGAACTTGGAAGAATCGGCAAGGATGATAGTTTTAAGCGAGGCGTCAATCATACGTTTGTTGAGTTGCGCCTCTTCGATGTTCGAGTTTGTGATGCCGAACTCAACGTCGATACCGTCAACGCCGAGAAAGCATTTCGAGCATGTAACATCGTTGAAAAATTTCGCAGTATAGTCGCCTATGACCGAGATGGAGTTCTTGCGCATTGTGCCGCCAAGTTGGATAATGTTGGTGTTGGCGAGTTCGTTAAGAAGGATGGAAATCTTCAAAGATGCCGTTACAACCGTCAGACAGTCAAGATGTTTGATTTGTTCGGCAAGAGTGAACACTGTTGAGCCGGCACCGAAAACGACGGAATCATTCTGTTCGATAAGTTGGTAAGCCGCTTGAGCAATGAGGCGTTTCTCGGCGATATGAACTTTCTCTTTTTCGGTCAGCGTCATATCGATAGTCGTCGGATTGATGACAGTCGCGCTGCCATGCGTGCGGTAAAGAAGTTTCTTTTCTTCCAGAAACTTCAGGTCGTTGCGGATCGTCGCCGTCGTAACATTTAATTCCGTCGCCACATCCGTTACTTTTACAAATCCTTCTTTCTGCAAAGAATCAAGAATGAATTTGTGCCTTTCTGCAATACTTGACATATTTTTAATATT
>JAITHS010000213.1 GCA_031279875.1 Tannerella sp. | reverse complement strand
CTCGAAAAATTGTTTTTTCTTCGTTTTGCTCCTTCGTCAAAATGCTCATTTACGTCAGTAAACTCCGCTTTTTCCTCAGTCGCAGGCCTCGAAAAAATCAATTTTTGGAGGTTCCCTGTATTTGCTCTTTCGGCGGCAGCGTCGAGAGACGATAAAGTGTAAAAAATACACTCATCGTCTAAACAGGGAATGATTACAATCATATCCGGTGCTTTGTAGGACGGCAGCGAAACCGAAGTCGGCAGCGGAAAAAACGGCGGAAGCGCCTTATAACGAACGAAATAGTTGTCGGCAAAAGTCATTGTTGCAGTATTTGGTTTGAAATTGGTTTTAATTCTTCGATGATTACGGGACCGAGCAAGCCCGATGGGACAATATCCCAAGTATCATACTTATCGGTTTTGTAATAAACGTTTACTACGTTGATATCGTTGAAGTTACGCCAGTTGACGCCATTGCGGTCAAGGTCGGCTATTCGGTTTGCGGGGAGGTTGGTAACTTCGATGTCGAGGGTGTTTACGCCGTTTTTCAGGTACTTGCCGATGTTGATTTCAAACGGGACGGCGTAGAGGGTGGCTACTTCCCGACCGTTTATTCTGACGCGGGCGCTTTCTCGAACGTCGCCAAGAGTCAAGCGATATTCGCCGAAAGGCTGTTTGACGATTTCGAAAGTAGTTGAATAACAGGCAGTTCCCATGTTTCGTTTCATGGTGTCGTTAGGAATATCTGTCCATGAAACGAGGTTTGCTATTTGATATTGCTGATTTACAGCGGGATATGATTCGATAAAATGTAATTTCCAGCCGTTTTTGAGTTCCGTTATTGCGCCGGTTGATTGGTAATAGTTCCATTCTTTGGTGTTAATATCCTGATTTACAAACGTTTTGAGGATGATAGATTGTCCGGGTTTGAGTTGTAGATAAACTTCATTGTTGCCGTTGATGCGCGCTTTCCCTTTTTCGCCTGTCATCGGATTGAAAAAAACTGCGCTTCGGGCTTCCGTTCCTAACCGCACCCATCCGTCTATCGTATTGTTTTTCAGCATAGTAAGGAAATAGATATGACCCGCTTCGTGCTTGCGACCGTGCTTGCGACCGTGCTTGCGACGGATTAGGTTTCCCCCGAAATCGGCTATAAACGGCTCGTTTTGGTATGCAGATAACGCCGATTTGACTGATTTACACAGATTTATGTTGTCGGAAATCTTTGTCATCAGTATTCCGAACTCTTTTCGACGCTCGTCGAGACGGTGTAACCCCGGCACATCATCGGGTAAATATCCTATAAACAGCACATTAACTCCTTGTTGCATCAAGTCTGCAATTTTTCTCATCGTCTCGACAGGCAGGCGTTTGACCGACGGCATCAGCAAAGCCTTATAGATAGCGCCGCCTTGCGTAAGTATCTGTTTATCAGGTGTTACGGTGCAAGTTTGCAGAAATCTGTCCGAAATATAATCACAGTCAAATCCTTCGGCAAGTATTTCTTCTACGGCAGCACAAAATTCCGGCACCCGCTTTCGCATGTCGTGAATAGCAAACGGCAGGTAATAATTGCCGCGCACATAGTGCCTAATGTCGTCAATCGGCAAGTAAAGCAGGAAATCGGCGTCGGGCTGACCGCTTTGCAAAAACGCCTGAGTACGAGCAATATAATCGAAGAAAGGCGGTGCGTCGCGCCAGATTGAATTTGTCGGCGACATATCCACGGCGGCGTAAAACTTCCATCCCGGCCATTCCGCTTCTCGCGGCGAGTAGGCTGTGCCGTGAAAAAACACGTGATTGACGCCCGAAGCAAACATCAGGTCGATTTCCGGTTTGCACTGCGACAACGACGTGCGGAAATGGTCTGTAAGCCAGGTAAATGTCTCCGCCGAAGTGTAACGTTTGCCGGTGATATGCGCCGCCGAAGAAGCATATTTCAGCACCGTAGGGTCGCCGTCGTTGGACTTGAAAATCGAATCCTTACGCAAGCCCGGTATGTCGAAATCGGTAATGCCGAAAATTTCGCATTCGGGGATGTCAACGAGCGCGTAAAGGTCGAGCAGGTTAGCGGGCGAGCCGTGTGCCTGATTGCGAACGGTCGCGCCGTGCGAATGCGCCCAGTCAGTCCACGTGCGGGTAAAATTGTCGTGAAGCAAGTCGCCGATAGTCTCGCGATAATCGCTTATAACACGTGCAGAGGTGTCGGTAGCGCCATCGTTGAGCAGTTCGTCGAAATAGTCTTGCAGTCGGTAGCCACGCTTGCGTTCAAACTCGTTGAGCAGCGTTGGTGTCCAGTCGGCACCGTAAACTTCGTAAGAATCATTAAAAAAACTGTTAGGATAAGGCGTTCCGGAAACAGCAAAAGCGCTGTCAAACCGTGCTAAATAGCGCTCTACGGCAGCCTTGTTGAAGTGGTCAACAACCAAACCCTGTCCGCCCGGCGCCGCACGTTTGACTTTTTGGCGGGTGTTGGCAATTTCTACTGATAATTGTTTCCACACCGCTTTCTTTGCCGCATCCTCTTCACCGACCGTCAAACCGCCAAAAGGCCATCCTGTACCGTTGTTCATATCTACTCCCATACCCAACCTCGCCGCTTCTTTTTCCGTAAAAGCCAACATTTTCATCCATCGAGGCGACAGATAATCAATATATTGTGCTTCACCGCCACGTAATCCGTATATCGGAGTAATCTCAACCCCACCGATACCGGCGCGGCTCAACGCTTCGAGGTTATAAGTAAGATTAGCCGAATCGACGGCGCTTCCCAGCCACCACCAGCGCGTCCACGGCTTCGATTGGCGCGTTACCGGCGCCCAGTCGTCATCCTTCAAAACGGTACTGCATCCGGTATAAACCGTTATCAAAGCAAGTAATAATATTTGTTTCATATTATATATAATGGTTTCAAACTATAAAAGTACAAATTTATTTTGATATTTCCAAAAAAAGTTGTAATTTTGCAGCGATTTCTTTTCAATTGATACAAAATGAAACATAGAAAATTTTATCTGTTAAGCGCGGCGTTACTTTTGACCGGACTGTTTCGGCTTGGTTTGGCAAACGCCCAAAACGTCGAAGAAGTCCGTCGAGACTTCGCAGTAAAAGACGTTACCGTAAACGAGATGATCGACAAACTCGGCACTGTATATCCGCACTCTTTTAGTGTAGCCGACAAAAAAGCCGCTGACGTCATCAAAGTATCTGTTAACGTAAAGAACGCCACAGCACAAGAGGTTTTATTGAATGCGTTCAGCGACAAAGACTTGTTGTTCGACAATCATGTAACTATCACGGTATCAACGTCCACGTATAAGTTCGTCGTTGTTGCTACTGCCACTGAGCAGGGTAAGCAAGTAAGTATTAACACGGGCGGCAGTATGGCGAAGCAAATTGCGTATGCTAACGGAGAGCAGGAGCAAAAACACGACAACGCCGAATTCTTAATCAATTGCCGCTGTAAAGACAAGAAGGCTCCGCTGATACTGGTTGCAGTGTTGAAGTAACCGACTTGAATGAGATGCAGCCTGAAGATATTGCCGAATTCTCAATCTTGGAAGACGCTTCCGCTACGGCGTCATACGGCGATCGCGGTGTTAACGGCGTCATTCTCATTACGACAAAGAAAGGTCGCAAGGGCAAGAAGCCGTAAGATACAAAAAATAATGTTGTTATAGATATAATGCAGGAAGAAATTTGTTGTACTTTTTAACCGGTTTGAACACCCTACCCTGCGGAACTGCGTAAACCTTTTATTTGCACACTTGGAAATTCCGTAATTTTATGTAATTTTGCAGTCGAATTTAAAAACGATGAAACAAACAAACAATTTTCAAAACCTGCTTAAAGATGAATTTGAGGCATTTGTCGTTGCGCAGCAAAGCAAATTTCCTACAAATGAAATTTTGAAAATCGACTTGCACTGCCACGACTACAACAGCGACGTGCCTGACGAACGGATCGGACGTATTCTCAATGTACCCGAAACATGGCTGCCAAGCCTGAAATTGCTCGAAAAACTTGCGAAAAACGGTTGCGATACGTTTACCGTTACCAACCACAACAACGCCCGTTCGTGCTACGAGCTGCAAGACAACGGTCTTGACGTGCTGACGGCTGCCGAATGGAGTTGTTATGTGCCTGATTTTGAGATAGGTGTACATGTCCTCGCGTATGGTTTTACTCCCGAACAAGAGGTGCGTCTCGAAAAATTAAGAAAAAACATATACCGGTTTCTCGAATATGCTCGCGCACAGGATATTCCGACTATTTGGGCGCATCCGCTTTATCATCATGCGGTTAAAAAGACGCCGCCGCCGGATTTTTTCAACAAAATGCTGCTGCTTTTCGAGCGCTTTGAGGCAGTGAACGGACAGCGTGATACGTGGCAAAATCTGCTTGTAAAAGAGTGGATAGAACAGACTTCCGACGAAGATATTGACCGCTATGCCAAAGAGTTTGGTGTTGAACCGTTACAGTTTGTTGCCGACCCTTACCGCAAAGCGATGTCGGGCGGCTCGGATTGCCACATGGGTATTTTTGCAGGAATGACAGGCTCCTGTCTGCACGTTCCGAATCTGACCGCACGCCTCAAAACCCAAACGCGGTCGGAATTGGCGCTGGAAGCAATTCGCAACGGCAATATTGCTCCTTTCGGCACCTACCAAAACACCGAAAAAATGACCCTCGCCTTTCTTGATTACGCCTGTCAGGTTGCTTTAAACTACCAAGATCCGGGACTTGTGCGCATGTTTTTGCACAAAGGCAGTATAAACGAAAAAATCATTTCCTTTATCGTATCGAATATTTTTTCGGAAGTAAAAAAACATAAGGTAACAACTTCATTTATACGCATTTTCCATCAAAGTATGATGGGCGAAAAGCCGTCGTTTTTGAAAAAACTGATTCTAAAACCGGCCTATAAACCGATTTTTGACGAAGCGGTTGCAATTGCCGCAAAAAACAGAGAAACAGACAAAACGCTGATTGACGGATATTATCATTCGCTGCAAAAAATCAACGAACAACTTAACGGCATTTTAACGAAACGATTGGAAAAGAAACTCAAAAAACAGGAAAATTTTGATTTAAAATCGTTTGAAAATTTTATTGACAAACTTGAACTTCCGAGCAACATTCGCAACTACACGAGTTCAAAAGACAAAAAACAAAAGCAAGAAATTGACATTTCGGAATTTTTAGACGGCTTGTCGTTTCCGTTTTTCGGCTCGGTATTTATTTTGGCGGCGCATTTTACGAGTGCAAAAACGATGTTTCATACCCGCCCGTTACTGCGCGATTTTGCCGAGCGGATGGGCAAATATCAACATCCCAAACGTGTGATGTGGCTCACAGACACGTTTGGCGAGGGTAACGGCGTTTCTGTTTTTCTTTCTGAAATGCTTTACGAAATAAGAAAAAACAATTTGCCGATCGACATTGTAGCCTGTTCGTCGAAAATAAAAACAGACGAAAATTTGATTGTCATGCCGCCGGTGAAAGAGTTTGAACTGCCTGCTGCATACGGCGATTACACTTTCGGAGTTCCAAATTTTGTGGAACTGCATAACCTGTTTTTGGAAAATGGCTACGACAGGATAATTTGCTCCACAGAAGGCATTATGGGAATGTTTGGGTTGTATCTGAAACACGCCTACACGGTTGAGGCTACGTTTTACATGCACACCGACTGGCTGATGTTTGCACGTAAAGCGCTGGGCATCGAAGGACATTATTTAAACCGTATTCGTCGCATGTTGCGATGGTTCTACAAGCAATTCGACGGCGTTTTTGTGCTTAATTCCGACCAAAAGAAGTGGTTTTCGAGCAACCAGATGAACCTCAATCCGGACAAAATTTTCCAAACGACGCACTGGGTTAACGAAATTTTCAAACCTGTCGCTGCCGATAAAAAAACGCTGTTCGGCATCGAAAACAACCGTCCGGTGCTACTCTACGTCGGACGGGTGAGCAAAGAAAAAGGCGTCTTGGAAGTATCGCAAATTTATCGCCGGATAAAGCATAAAATACCTGATTTACAACTTGTTGTTGTAGGTAAAGGGCCTGCTTTGCAGCAAATGAAAGACGAAAATCCCGATGCTTTTTTTCCTGACTGGATTGCGCGAGAAAAACTGCCCGCAATCTATTCGTCTGCCGATTTACTGTTGCTGCCGTCGCGCTTCGACACGTTCAGCATTGTTGTGCTTGAAGCGTTAAGTTGCGGTTTGCCTGTAATCGCCTATAACACAAAGGGTCCCAAAGATATTATTCGCGACGGTATGGACGGATTTCTTGTTAATACCCAGCCGGAAATGCAGGCTCGTGTAGAGGAATTTTTTGTGAATAAAAAATCGTTCCGGAAATCAGCCGTCGAAAGAGCCGCAGCATACATGCCCGAAACGATTATCAACGGAGTACTGAAAAATGTAGGACTAAACTAACTACGACGAATGCTCGTCTTATCCATAATTTACCCGCTTCTTCTCAATGATAAACGGTACAGCGCCGTACTTCATCTCAACAATTGATTTGAAATTTTTATTGCCGATAATGGCTTTGACGGACGACGAAAGCATCGTCTCCTGCTGCCATTTCGTATAATAATCGCGAAACAAGGCGTCTCGATAATAGTAACTATAAGATTCGGAATACGAAACATTTCCACCGGAAAAGACAATTCCAGCAGTAACGAATAGCGGACGGCAGTTAATATTCTTGTTCAGTTGCATAGTGATAATGTTTTGTTTGTTAAAATCAAACCGCTTGCAGGGTTCTGAAACCACTGCAAGGGTAAAAATCAGAACCACTTCCTCGCTTTGGGCGTTTTTGGCGGCGCCTTACGGTCTTTGAGTTGCAGCATTACTTCTTCGATGGCGCGGTCTAACTGTTGGTCTTCGCCGTTGTATTCGCGGATGGGGTCGTTATCTATCTCAATATCAGGGTCAACGCCATGATTTTCGATTATCCAGTTGCCGTTCATGTCGTAACTTGTGAAGAATGGTACGCGCAGGTCGGTGCCGTCAATGAACGGCAGCGAACCGCTGATGCCGATGATACCGCCCCAGGTGCGAGTGCCGATGAGTTTGCCCAGTCCAAGAGCGCGGAAGCCCCATGGGAAAAGGTCGCCGTCGGAGGCTGAATATTTGTTGATGAGGCATACTTTGGGACCGACCTGAACAGCGTCAGGGATAGTGCCGTTGCGGGTTGAACCGCGATACATAGTCATGCGGTAAGGTTCGCGGGCGAGACGTTCGAGAATCATCGGCGAGACGTTGCCGCCACCGTTTGCGCGGTCGTCGATGATAAGTCCTTCCTTGTCTAATTGCGGATAAAAGTAGCGTGCGAACTCGTTCAGCCCTTCTACACTCATGTCGGGGATGTAGATGTAGCCGATTTTGCCGCCGGAGGCTTTGTCAACCTTCTCAATGTTGTTCTTAACCCATTGATAATGAAGTAGTGAGTATTCTTCTGCGAGAGGTTTGATAATTATTTTGTGTGCGCCTTTAAGTGCCGGAGTAGAGTTGAGCGACAGTTCTGTTGCTATGCCGACCTTGCCTGTAAGCAGTGAGTAAATGTCTTTTACTGAGTTAGTTGCGACGCCGTCAATGGCTACGATATAATCGCCGGTTTGTGCTTTGATGCCCGGTTCGCGCAGTGGAGACCTCAATGACGGGCTCCACGTTTCGCCTTCGTAAATCTTTCCAAGACGGAAGAAACCACTCTTGTCGCGCGAAATTTCGGCGCCGAGAAGCCCTGTGCCGATACGGTCTGGGCGGTCTAACTCGCCCGGATTGATGTAGGCATGTCCGCAGCCGACTTCCGAAATCATTTCGCCGATTACATAGTTGAGGTCAAGACGATTTTTGACATAAGGCAACAAGACGGCATATTTCGACCTGATAGCCTTCCAATCAAGTCCGTGCATGTTTTCAAGATAGAAACCGTCGCGAAACGCCCGCCATGCTTCATCAAAAATCTGCTCCCATTCTTTCGGATAATCGGTAGTGATTTTGATGTCTGCAAAATTGACGGGTTCGGTTAGATTGCTTTTACCTTGCGGAATATCAACAACATACAGTTCCGTACCTCCTCGCCGACCGCCGCCTTTAAAGAACGCCGCCTTTTTGCGACCCGCCTCAACAAACATTTGTGCATCTTCGGCAACAACTTCTTCTTTCTGTTTATCAAGATCATAGACGTATGTGCCGCCACCTTTCGAGTACCAGATTTTTTTGCCGTCGGAATAGTAATTGCCGCCGTATCCACTGTTAGATGAGATCGGTACTTTAATGATTCTTTCAGTAAGTCCCTCAGTATCAATCTTAATACTTTTGGGTTTATCGTCTTTTGGGGAAGCGTCTTTCTTTGTATCTTTCGATGCCGTTACTCCCTCCTCCACCTTAACTTCCGGCTTTTTATCCGAAGAAGCAACATCATCTTTAAGAACAAAAGGCGAAGGCGTATCTTTCTGTAACAGAGCCATATAGATGCCGCTCCCGCCGGTATAGACATGATTCCATTCTTTAGAGCCATACTGTGGATTAAAATCACGTGTAGAGCTGAATATCAGATACTTACCGTCGGTGCTGAACACCGGCGACGAAGAATTATACCACTTATCAGTTACCGGATATTCTTTTTTTGTTTCGAGATTATAGACATAAACTACCGAAAATTCGTTTGAAGCGTCGCGCGTGTATGTAATCCACTCACTGTCAGCCGAAAAAGACACGTTGCGCGGCGCTCCCACAGGGTCTTCCACGACGATAGTTTTGTTTTTGGACGCAACATTGAGCAGTACAAGACGGTTTTTGCGGTCGGTATAAATAATGTATGTGCTGTTCGGACTCCAATCAATGTCTCTGATGTAAGTATCGTTATTCTTTGTCAGTGAGGCAGTTTCACCTGTTTCAATCGTGTATAGCGCCACTTCCGTTTCGCCCGTCGCGTCGGTCAGGTAAGCGATATATTTTCCGTCGGGCGACCATGTAGCGCTACGCTCGTGAGCGCCCGGACTGCGGGTGATATTTTTCGTAACACCCTTACCGACAGGCACATCAAACACTTCTCCGCGAGCCGTGATGATAGCCCTTTTGCCGTCGGGTGAAATGCTTGCCGACCTCATATACTTGCCGCCGTCAAGTATTTCGCTGCGGGCGTAAATATTGTCGGAAGCGAGCGTAATATTCACTTTATCAGCCTTTTTAGTTGCAGGATCAAGGCGATAGATATACCCGCCGTTCTCAAAAACAATCGTTTTGCCGTCGGTAGAAGGAAATTTGACATCAAACTCCTTAAAATCAGTTACTTTCTTCGTTTCTTTTGACTTCGTGTTATAAACGAAAATATTCATTGTCCGGTCTCGGTCGGAACAGAAATAAATTTCATCGCCAACCCACATCGGAAACACGTCTTGTCCCTCATTATCAGTGATTTTAGACACTTTTTTAGCCACCATGTCGTAAATCCAAATCTCGTCGGCCATACCGCCTTTATAGTATTTCCATGTACGAAATTCGCGCATCACACGGTTATAAGCAAGTTGCTTACCGTCAGGCGAATACGAACAAAAACCGCCTTCCGGCAGAGGTATCATATCCGACATCCCACCGTCTTTCGAGACTACATAAAGTTTGCCGCCAAAACCGCTGCTGATGCGGTTACGGTAAACAATTCCGCTGCCGTCGGGTGTCCACGTCATCGTGATATTGTTAGGCCCCATGCGGTCGCCGATGTCATCGCGCGAGTTTGTCGCCGTGTAAGTCAACCTCAAAGGCTCGCCACCGTCGGCAGGAACGGTATAAACTTCCGTATTGCCGTCGTACTGTCCGGTAAACGCAATCGTCTTGCCGTCAGGCGAATATCGCGCAAACATCTCGTATCCCACGTGTGAAGTAAGGCGTGTCGCCTCGCCACCTTTCACCGCAACCTTGTAAAGGTCGCCGGCATAAGTAAAAACTATCTCCTGACCGTTAGTAGCCGGAAACCTCAACAGCCGAGCCTCTTTGCCCGCCGCCGTTGCCGTAAAAGCCGCCGTAAAGACAGCCAATACGATGATAATAAGCATTTTGTTCTTCATAAACCAATTATTTTTTCCTGCAAAGTTAGTAAAAAAAATTATGAATTAAAAATATTGAGAAAAGATTAATTGCCGACGCTCTTTGTGTTAAATATTGTTAAATTTCATCGAGTGTGAGATTTTTATTTTCTAAATTGAAAAAAAAATCTTATCTTTGCAACGTTTTATTAAGCCTGATTATTAAACAATTAATTATTAAAAAAATGAAGAAAAATTTGTTACTATTAAGAAATTATTTATTATTCGCTACTTGCTTTCTGCTGTTTGCATGTGAAAGCAAGAATGAGACAGAGCCGGAAATTGATATTCCGACAATAGAAGAAGACCCGTCAACAGTAACGCCCCCACCGGGTAATATGGCCAAAATGT
>JAITHS010000189.1 GCA_031279875.1 Tannerella sp. | reverse complement strand
AAAATGCAGGTGCAGGAATGGCTATATCGCTCTACAATTCTTGCTTTCTTTCGCGGTTGCGGCGTGGCTGCGGTCGCCGAAATGCACACAAATCTCGGACGCCCCGACTTGGTAATATCTTACTTAGGAAACACTTTTGTTATTGAACTGAAAGTGGCATACAAGCCGGAAGACGTTCCTGCCAAACTCGCAGAAGCCGACGAACAGATTACATCAAAAAACTACCTCGCGCCCTATCCCGGCGCAATCGGGATAGCAATGGTAATAGACGATACTAAAAGACAAATAACGGAAACACAATAAAAACCGTTTTTTTCTGTTATTATACAGATAATATAACGGAAGATATGACGGAAGAACGGACAAAACGGCTTATTAACATTGTTGCGGCGGTGATTATCGTTGCGGTAGCAGTGTCGTGCGGAGCAAGAAAAAACAATGCTTCGAGCCGTTTTTATCATTCTCTCAACTCGCGTTACAACATCTATTTCAACGGTAAAACGTCGTTTGACGAAGCCCTAAAAGCGATGAACGACGGCTATAAGGAGAATTATACCCAACAGATAGCACTGTTTCCCGTCAGCGGCGTCTATAAAGGCGAAGAAAAACAGTCCGGCAGCGCTTTCAACCGCGCCATAGAAAAAGGCAACAAAGCAATCAAACTGCATTCTATCAAAGACAAACCGCCGCGCCGTCCGGGATGGCAAAACGACCCCGTACAAGTCAAATTGCAGGCACAGGAAGAATTTAATCCTTTCACGAAACACTGCTGGCTGCTTGTTGCCGAAAGCCGTTACTACAACGGCGATTTTCTCAATGCCGCCGTTACATATTCTTATATAGCCCGTCATTTCGCTACCGAACCCGACCTCGTGGCGCAGGCACGAATAGGCGAAGCACGATGTTACAGCGAACTCGGCTGGTTTTACGAAACCCAAAACATCATCCGCAAACTGTCGGAAACAGGCTATCACGCCAAACTGAAAAACGATTACGAACGTATGTTTGCCGATTATATGATACGTCAAGACAGCATCATGACGGCTATTCCATATCTGCAAAACTCTATTAAGGCAGAGAAAAACCGTCGCCAGAAAGCACGACAGCGTTATCTGCTCGGACAACTCTACGCCCGCAACGAGATGAACGACCTCGCTTACAAGACTTTTGGAAAAGTGGCGTCGTCGAACCCGCCTTACGAAATTGAATTTGCCGCACGCATCAGGCAAACGGAAGTGTTCTCCGGCGGCGACTGCAACAAGATAGTTAAAATGCTGAAACGAATGGCTAAAAGCGACAAAAACAAAGACTTCCTCGACCAAGTTTATTATGCCATGGGGAATGTTTATATGACGCAGCAGGATACAACAAAAGCTATCGAAAGTTACGCTCTCGGTATAGAGAAAAGCACTCTTAACGGCTTCGACAAGGCAGTATGCCAAATACGTCTCGGCGATATATACTTCACTCAAACGGAGTATCTTAAAGCGCAACCGTGTTTCTCCGGCGCCATATCGGGCATTACGAAAGAATATAAAGATTACGAGCGCGTAGCAAAATTGTCGGAAGCCCTCGACGCGCTGGCTATTCATTTTGAGGCGGTTACATTGCAAGACAGTTTGCAGAAACTTGCGCAAATGCCTGAAAAAGAGCGGCTTGCCGTAATAGATAAAATTATCGAACAGGTTAAAGAAGATGAAAAACGCGCCAAAGAAGAAGCCGAAAAAGAAGAATATCTGGCTCAACAGAATGCGATGGGCAGCAATCTCAATCCGCGTGCAAACAATGCAATGCCGCCGGTGGGTGGCGGTCTCGACGCAGGAGCGTTCTATTTCTACAACATGCAAGTTGTAAATCAAGGTAAAACGCAGTTCCAAACCAAATGGGGCAAACGGACGCTCGAAGACAACTGGCGGCGACGTAACAAAAAAACGGAACTGTTGATGTCGGACGAAGAAATAATGGCACAATCACCTGCCGATAGTCTGGAACTGCCGTCCGACTCCTTGCAGGCTGCCGTCGATTCGCTTGCGTCCGACCCCCTGTCTCGCGAGTATTATCTCCAACAGATACCCCTGACGCCGGAAGACCTCGAAGCGTCGAACAAAATTATCGAAGACGGATTATATAACATGGGTATGGTTTATAAAGACAAATTGGAAGATAAAACGCTGACAGTCAACACATTTGAAACCCTCGACCGACGCTTCCCCGATAATATTTACCGCCTCGACTATTATTATCAAGTGTATATTATGGCGCTGATGTTTGAAGATACCGAACTTGCAGCAAGTTACAGGCAAAAAATTATTAATGACTTTCCCGAAAGCGATTATGCGATAGCCGTGTCAGACCCTGATTATGTGCGTAATATGCGATTACTCAATATAATACCCGATTCTTTATATCAAATAACATACTCCCGCTATCTTGCCGACGATACTGCTGCCGTGCGTGCAAATTATAATACCGTAAGCACCAAATTTCCGCTTAGCGAGCTGATGCCCAAGTATATGTTTATCAACGCTTTATCATACGTCCAGTCGGGCGACGCACTACGTTTCAAAGACGAACTGACGGCGCTGACGGAAAAATATCCCAACGTCGATGTTACCGAGTTGGCAAGCGAGATACTCAAAAACTTGCTTCGAGGACGTGTACTTGTTGCCGGTGGCGGCTTTACGCCGATGACATGGAACTTCCGCTTTGGCAGCGATAACGACAATGCCATAGCCGAGAACGCCGCCGCACAACAGTTCAAACCCGAAAAGGATGAGCCTTTCCTGCTTGCTATAGTCTATCCCACAGGCAGCATCGAGCGTAACAAACTGCTCTATGCCGTTGCCGCATATAACTTTGCTAATTTCAAAATTAAAACTTTTGACTTCGGTTTTGAAGAAACGTCGGTTGTTTCTATCATGACAATAAGCGGTTTCAGTAATTTCGACGAGGTAATGCAGTATTATACCATGATTTACTCCGACAATGGTTATGCCAGAACGGTCGATAACGCCGTGTCGTTTTTCCCGATTTCGACAACAAACTACGATTTCCTCATACACGGCAAAACTCTCGAAGAATATATTACATTCTTCAACGAAAACTACGGCGAAAATTATCCTTTCCTCGTCGAAAACTGGCGGCAAAAAGTGGAAGCAGATAAAGAGGCGGCAATATTATTGGGCATGAATAGCGAAAAGAATTTAAACGATTCTGTTCCGACACCGATAGAATTGCATCCTGCCGTTAAGGTTGAAACAACACAGGAGATTGCGAATATCAATATCGCACCTATCCCTGCCCCGCCTCTCGTTTTTAATACTGCCCCGGCCGTTATGCCGACAATCAAATCTAACAATTCGGATGAGTATGACGAAGAACGCGCCGAAGCCAAAGGTCAAAGTATCATAGACAAACTCGTTAAACGTGTTAAAGAAACAAATGAATATCAGAGTATTAAGAAAGGTATCGAAACAACAAAACAGTTAGCCGGAGAAGATGAACCGGCGCCTGCTGACAGCGTCGAAACAAAGAAACCGTTAGAACGTATCGACGGCGAGATGACATTAGACCAAATACGCGAACTGCGCGACCGTGAAGCCAAAGAACAGGCCGCCCGCGACGCCGAAGCCGCCCTCTCCAAAGAAGAAGCTGCCAAAGCAGCCAAAGAACTCAAAGCACAACAGGCAAAAGAAAAAGAACAGGCTCGCAAACAAAAAGAAAAAGAAGCCAAAGAACGCCTCCGCCAAAAAGAAAAAGAACGCAAAGCCAAAGCCAAAGAAAATGCCAAACGCCTCAAAAAGAAAAAATGAGGGTTATTGCGAATATTTATGAAAAAGAGACAAAATCACGAAATTCAAAAAAAAATCGTACATTTGCAGGTGTCAAGAAAAAATTTTTATGCAAATGGAAACGAAACCGAGAAAACTGCCGATAGGCATACAGACCTTCGATGAAATACGCGAAGAAAATTATATTTATGTCGA
>JAITHS010000171.1 GCA_031279875.1 Tannerella sp. | reverse complement strand
AATGAGTAAACGAGCAGTTTTCCTGCGTATAGCCGTTCATTACGTTCGCGGCTGATATAAAGGCTATTGACAATATTTTAACTATATGTCGGAACATCTTTCGTTTTGTTGTTACTTCGTGCAAAGATAAGTATTTTTTTTGAAATATCTATTTCAATTCTGTGCCTGTACGTGCGAAAGGCACGGCATCAACGGGACAAAAAACACCGTCTAAATATTTGTAATAGCCTGTTATTGCAACCATTGCGGCATTGTCGGTAGTAAAGGCGTTGAGCGGCAAGTGTATTTTCCAGCCGTATTTTGCGGCATGTTCGCGGAAAGCATCTCTCAAACCCGAATTTGCCGACACGCCGCCCGCTACGGCTATTTCGTTGATGTTTAAATCCTTCGCCGCTTTTCTCAATTTGTCCATAAGTATCTCTATTACAGTATGTTGTAAAGAAGCACTCAGGTCGGCTTTATGCTGCTCAATAAAGTTGGGATTAGCTTTCAGCGCATCCCGAAGTGTGTAGAGAAACGACGTTTTAAGCCCGCTGAAACTGTAATCATAGCCCGCAATGTGCGGCTTGCTAAACGTAAAAGCATTAGGGTTGCCCTCATTGGCAAGACGGTTTACTGCCGGACCGCCCGGATAGCCTAAACCCATGACTTTGGCGCATTTATCGAAAGCCTCGCCCGCCGCATCATCGATAGTCTGACCTTTAATTTCCATATCATTGTAAGCATTAACTTTGATAATCTGCGAGTTACCTCCCGAAACGAGCAGGCAAAGGAATGGAAATTTCGGCCGGTCGTTGTCTTCGGGCGTCTGTTTGATGAAATGCGCCAAAACGTGTGCTTGCAGATGATTAACTTCGAGCATCGGAATGTCGAGCGATAACGCTAATCCTTTGGCAAACGAAACGCCTACGAGCAGCGAACCGAGCAAGCCCGGTCCGCGCGTAAAAGCGACAGCCGACAAATCCGACGCACCGATACCGGCACGTTTGAGCGCTTCCGATACTACCGGCACGATGTTTTGCTGATGCGCCCGCGATGCTAATTCCGGCACTACGCCGCCGTAAGCCTCGTGAACAGCCTGACTTGCTATTACATTCGAAAGCATGACGCCATCTCGAACTACCGCCGCAGAAGTATCGTCACACGACGATTCTATACCTAAAATTATTGTAGCCATTTGATTATTTTTTAACGGCAAAAGTTTATTTAATCACATAGTTTTTCATTCCCATGCCGTATTCGTTGAGAAATGTCAGGTCGTTACCATATTGTTTTGCATACATGTCATCAATATATACTGCAAAAGACGTTATGTTGCTAATACCAATCTTTGCATACATGTCAATATCCGCCTCAAACACGGCTTTGTTCCACGGCAGTTTCACCGCCGGTTTTTTCCATCTGCTGAACATTGATACATCAAGCCAGTATTCCAGCACTACGGCTGTTTCTACCGGAAAAACTTCCAGATTATCTTTGAGATATTGCATCAATTCGGGAGATTCGTCCGACAGCACCTTTTCATATTTGCGATTAATGGGTGCAAATTCGAGAAATACGCCTTCGTCAGGCTTCACCTTGCGTGGCGCAGGCAGCGTGTTGGCATAAGCAAGATGAGCGAGCAGCGCCTGCGGATCGACTTCGCGTAACGCTTTAATGATACTGTTTTCAACAATCAGCGCCTGTTCGCTGTCGGAATATTGCGAGCAGTAGGAGCAGGCACACATAGGCTGCGCATCGTCGATCCAGAAATAATAGCGATTATTGGTTGCAGGCAGCAGACGGGCATATTTCACGGCGTTTGCGGCAATCGTATCCAGCGCCCGTTGCGAGTGGATGCACAAGTTGCTCTGTTTGACCCTGCGTCCGTTTTTGTCCATACGAAACATCATGCTGTCGGTTTCAAACAACTCACGCGGCAACAAATCGTTCATCGCATGAAGCTGATGCTCTACATTAATATTGTACTTTTTGCACTCTGCGAGAAACCTCCGTCCTGCTTCCGAACCGATAAATTCGGCAACCTGACCGGGAACAACATGTGTTCCGATAGTATTGATGCCGTTTTCATGCGCCATGCGAGGCCAGTCGAGCGTCGAAATATCCTGAGAAGTAAGTACCACGCCGCGCATCACGAACTGTGATTCTTTCTCTTTACATGCAGACGCCAGCATAACTGCGGCAATAATCAGCAGTATGACTGCCATTGAGTTCAATTTTACTGTTTTCATAAATAATTTGAGAAGAATTGAAAAAATCACTTCCCATTGCAAAGATTTTTATTTTTTTTCGTTGCAAAAGTATAACATTTTTATAAAATATGCAAATTTTTTTCATATTTTATGTACTTTTGCACCCCAAAACAACAGAATATGATTGAACTGACAAAAGAATACATTGACGAATTGCAGAAAGTGATTGACGCTAAGGATGATGAGAAAGCACTTCGCATCCTCGACGAACTGCATCCTGCCGACATTGCCGAACTGTATCGCGAGATGACGCTTGATGAAGCCATTTATCTCTATCTGTTGATGGATGGCGAGAAGGCTGCCGACGTGCTGATGGAACTCGACGAGGACGACCGCCGCAAGTTACTTAAAGAACT
>JAITHS010000110.1 GCA_031279875.1 Tannerella sp. | reverse complement strand
AGCCGTGATGATTTCAACAGATTGCAGACAAATTATCCGCTGATGCTCGACATTCTGGGCAAATCGCTGTTTGAACAGACGGCAAACGTCGATACGACGCAGTTTTACGGCATGATGCTCAACTATTTCTCCGAGCCGACACTCAAAGCCGTTTATGCCGATGCGTTACGCATTTTTGCCGACGGTTCGGATACGTTGAAACAGGTCGCTGCCAAACTTGCGCATAACGTCAAACGTCTCGGCGAACTTTTTCCAGATATGCGCCTGCCCGCCGTTTACATGCACGTAGCGGGCTTCAGGGAAAATATTCTCGTTGCCGACAGCATCGTTTCGTTTTCGACCGACAAATATCTCGGCTCCGATTACTATCTCTACAAAAACTATTTCAATTCTTTTCGCCGTCGTTTTATGACGCCGGAACATATCGCTTCCGACTGTGTAAAAGCATGGTTACGAAGCGAATATCCCTTTACAGGCAATCCCGACGTGCTGCTCGACAGGATGATTTACGAAGGCAAAATAGCATACTGTCAATCGCTTATATGCCGAGACGCAACTATATGCTCGCTCATGTCGCTTACCGACGTCGAATATCAATGGTGCATCGACAACGAAAAAGCGCTTTGGACTATGATTATTGAGCGCGGACATCTCTACACGCCCGACAAAATGACTACCGAAAAGTATTTCATGACCTGCCCTTCTACATTTATTTCGCCCCTCGCGCCTCACCGCATCGGCGAATATGCAGGCTTCAGGATTGTCGAAGCATATATGAAACAAACCGGCGCTACATGCCTCCAACTGATGCAAACAACTGATTCCCAAACTGTTTTGACAAAAGCAAAATATAAACCGTAAAAAATGGACATAACTCAAGCGTTACAAAAATATCTGCTCACAAACGGCTATGAGCGGCTTAATTTGAAAGCCGTATTGTTTGATATGGACGGCGTTATCTATGATTCGATGCCGCTTCATGCCGCGTCGTGGGTGTCGGTTCTCAATTCGCACGGGCTTCATCTTACCGAAACAGAAGCTTATATGCACGAAGGCAGAACGGGTAAAGAAACTGTTGACATTGTTGCCGGTCGTGAAGGCAAATCTTTTAGCGAAGATGAAATTGCTGCTATATATAAAGAAAAAACAGCCCTTTTCGGCACCTATCCTCCGGCAAAAGTGATGGACGGTATCGTAGCGCTTTTCAGACAGGTAAAGTTTGACAATCTGATGATTATGCTCGTTACCGGTTCCGGCACGCCGGCATTGTTAGACCGTCTCAACAGCGATTTTCCCGACGTTTTTACACGCGACAGGATGGTTACGTCGTTTGATGTTACCAAAGGCAAACCCGACCCCGAACCGTATCTGACGGCGCTTGCCAAAGGTGGGCTGCGTCAGAACGAAGCCATAGTTGTTGAAAACTCGCCGTTAGGCGTTGAAGCGGCTCACAGAGCAGGTCTTTTTACCGTCGCCGTCAATACAGGTCGGTTGCCGGATAAGGTATTGCTCGACGCAGGGGCGGATGTGATATTGCCGTCCGTACAAGCGCTGACGGATGATTGGAGTTCTGTTTTCGCAGACAAAAACGCCTCTGCCGCCTCTGCCGCAAAGAATGTCGGTGCTTCGGGCAAAACCGCCAAAATACTGCTGCACTGCCCCGACAGAGCCGGAATTGTTACCGATATCACTAATTTTATCAGCATCAACAACGGCAATATCATCTACCTTGACCAGCATGTTGACCATGTTGAGAACATCTTTTTTATGCGTATGGAGTGGGAATTGGACAATTTCCTTATCCCCGACGAAAAGATTGAAGACTATTTCACTACCTTGTATGCTCGTAAATATGACATTACATTCAGATTGTATTTCTCTGATTATCAGCCTCGTATGGCGATTTTTGTATCCAAAATGTCGCACTGTCTTTATGATATTCTGGCTCGCTATACGGCAGGCGAATGGAATGTACGTATTCCGCTGATTATCAGCAATCATCCCGACATGCAGGAAGTAGCTGAAAGGTTTAACATACCATATCATCTTTTCCCTATAACGAAAGAAAACAAGGCAGAGCAGGAACGCCTCGAACTCGAACTCCTCAAAGCAGAGAAAATCGATTTCATCGTGCTTGCGCGCTATATGCAGATTATACCCGAAGAGATGATTCAATGCTACCCTAACAAAATAATCAACATCCACCACTCCTTTTTACCTGCTTTCGTAGGCGCCAAACCTTATCACGCAGCCTTTGAACGGGGGGTCAAAATTATCGGCGCAACAAGCCATTACGTTACTTCCGACCTCGATGCCGGTCCGATTATTGAGCAGGATATTGTTCGTGTAACCCACAAAGACACCGTCGGAGACCTTATAAATAAAGGTAAAGACCTTGAAAAAATCGTCCTCTCGCACGCCGTTCAAAAACATATCGAACGTAAAGTGCTGGCATACAAAAATAAAACGGTAATCTTCTAAATATTAACTTGTTATGAAAGATATTACAATTACTGCCAAAAGGCAAAAAACAGAACTCAAATGGTTCGCCGGAAGCATTCTTGTCGGCATAGTGTTTAATATTATTGCTATCACAATGAACAAAACCAACTGGTCGGAACTCTGGACGCAAATGCTGTGGGTTATGTTGGTTTCGTTCGCCTTTTATATGCTTTCGGTGGCTGCGAGAGGCGGTATATACCTGCTAATGAGGCTGTTTACGAGAAAACAATAACGTTTGTGGCAGGATTGTACATCCATATCCCGTTTTGCAAGTCCCGTTGCCGATACTGCGACTTTTATTCTACCATACTTGTCGGGCAACAGCCAGCATACGTCAAGGCTCTGCAAAAAGAAATGCTCATGCGGAGCGATTATCTTGGTAATCAACCGATAAGCACGATATATTTCGGCGGCGGCACTCCTTCTACTCTTGACGCTACTCTTTACCGCGATATTTTTGACCGAATAAACCGTATTTTTAAACTGTCATATCCGCTCGAAATCACTTTTGAAGCAAATCCCTGTGATTTAAACCGTCATTATATCAATGAATTAAAAGAAAATGTGCCGGAAATCAATCGTTTAAGTATTGGTATTCAGAGTTTTAACGACGACGAACTGTTTCTGCTCGGACGTCGCCATAATGCCTTAAATGCCAAAGAATCAATACTGTTATGTCAAGAAAAAGGCTTTAACAACATCAGCATCGACCTCATTTACGGCATTCCGGAACAAACGCTCAAAAGTTGGAACCATTCTATTCAAACTGCCATAGACCTTAATGTTACGCATATTTCGGCTTATAATCTGACATACGAAGAAGGCACAAAACTCGACGAAATGAGGCTTAAACGGAAGATAGAACCGGTTAGCGACGAACTTTGCGAGCAGTTTTACACGTTGCTCCGTAACCGGTTACGAAATGCTGGATTTGTTCGCTATGAAGTCTCGAATTTTGCGCGTCGAATCGAGTTTTACGCCGTCTCAAACCATAACGCATCTTACTGGAACGATACACACTATCTCGGTCTCGGCGCTGCCGCACACTCCTACAATGGCGTCAGCCGCTCGTGGAACGTGGCTTCTGTTA
>JAITHS010000047.1 GCA_031279875.1 Tannerella sp. | reverse complement strand
TGTCGTCCCATGCGGGACTATTGTTGATATGATGACTGCTCTCACCGGAGACTAAAGTCACCGGTTAATAAAGTGTCGTCCCTGCGGGACTGCGTGGTACCGTCATCGCTTTTCGTTTGCGGCTACCATTCCTGCTACCAATGACGTTTTTTTGCAACTGCATCATTACGAGGGCGTTAACGTACAGGGCATTCGTCATTGCGAGGAACGAAGCAATCCAGATAAAAACCTGTAAATCCTGCCTCTCCTGTAATCCTGTAAGTCTGGATTGCTTCGTTCCTACCAACGACGGACGTACGCTCCAAACCGCTTGCAGGGTTTAAAACCACTGCAAGGGTTAGGGGTACCGTCATCTCTATTCGTAATTTTTAATTCTTTTTACTACCTTTGCGGCCGTTTTCGAAGAAAACATTAATTTTTTACAAACCAATTTTTTAATTTTATGAAGAAAAAAGTATTAAAAAGGAACTGCGTATTCAGATTTAAGCGGTTCGAACGCAAGGCATACAGCGTTTTTAACAGTATGCACAAATCAGTTTCTATCGGCGTCGTGGCGACTTGTATGCTGACGCTGGCTCATTCTACCGAGACGGCAGCACAAACCGTCAGCGTACCTCAACATTTTGCCGCAGAGGATTCTATTGCCGAGCAACTGCTTGACGAAGTTACGGTTACGGCTTCGCGCACCGAGACGCCGCTAAGCCGTACAACAAAAATCGTAGCCGTCATAACGCGCGACGAAATAGCGCAAGCGCCCGTGCAGAGCGTCGAAGACCTGCTTAACTATGTGGCGGGCGTCGATGTAGTGCAAAGGGGCGGACATGGTGTTCAGGCGGATATTTCTCTTCGCGGCGGCTCTGCCGACCAAACAGCGGTGTTACTTAACGGTGTAAATCTATCCAACTCTCATACGGGACATTACAGTTTTGACGTTCCCGTAAATCTCTCCGACATTGAAAGAATTGAAATCTTACACGGACCGGCAGCGCTGATTTTCGGTTCAAGCGCGTTTTCGGGCGGCATAAATATTGTTACGCGCCGTAGCGCAGACGTTCCTGCCCCTGTTAAGGCTACCCTCGAAGCAGGTTCTTACAAACTTATTGGTGCCGAAGCGCGGGGAGAGGCGCAGATAGGAAAAACATTCGGCAGTTTGTCGGTAAGACGCTCATCATCAGACGGTTATATAGCCAACAGCGATTATGAGATTTACAACGCATTGTGGCAAACGAGATGGAAACCGTCTCAAAACTCACGCCTCGACTTCATGACGGGGTATAACAAGAAACAATATGGCGCAAATACTTTCTATTCAGCCGCTTATCCCAATCAGTACGAGCGTACATCATCGGTTATGGGCGCCGTAAACGGTGTTTTCGGTAACAAACTCAAATTCATCCCCCAACTCTACTGGAACCGCCACTACGATCGCTTCGACCTCATCAAAGATTCTTTACGAGGGCGCAACTACCACCGCAGCGACACTTACGGCGCCAACATCATGTTTCGCTACACGTCGCGTTTCGGCGATTCGCATTTCGGCGGAGAAGCACGACGCGAAGAAATAATCAGCAGCGCTCTCGGGAAATCCCTCGCCAACGAACACGGGAAATACAAAAAATACGATTCGAGAACAAACGCCAACATCGTATTTGAACATACTTACGTGATGCAAAAGTTCGTCTTTTCGGCAGGTGCGCTGGCGAACTATAACACACTGCAAGACGACAAACTGCGCTTTTATCCGTCATTAAGCGCATCATTCAGACCTATTCACACATTGCGATTGGTTACTTCGTGGAGCCGTTCGAGCCGACTGCCCACTTTTACCGACCTCTATTACACAACCGAAACACATAACGCCAACGAAACATTGCAGGCGGAAACGTCGGAATCGTTTGACCTGTCGGCTGATTATCAGTGCAAATTTTTTACTGCCGTTTTGACAGGTTATTTGATGAAAGGACGAAATATGATTGACTGGGTGCGCTCTCCGGGCGAAACAAAATGGGCGTCGTGGAATCATACGACAGTTGACAAACAAGGCATCGAAGCGACCGTCCGTTTTCCTTTGCGCTCATTATCGCGATTTTTCGACGAATCGTCGGCGTTAACAATCAGTTATGCTAAAATGTTTCAGGACTGCAATACCGAAGGATTAGAATCGCGCTATACTCTTAATTATCTGCGAGATAAATTTACGGCATCAATTAAACATAACATTACCGAAAATTTTCATGCAAGCTGGAACCTGCGTTATCAAAATCGCATGGGTGAGTTTACGCTATATCAAAGCGGCGTCAATACCGGTCGCCTGACCCCTTACGACCCGTTCACGATATTAGATTTGCGATTATGGTATGATTTGGGCAAGATAACGGTAAAAGTAGATCTCAACAACATCTTCGACCGCCGCTATTATGACATCGGTAACGTCCCGCAGGCAGGTTTTTGGGCAATAGCAGGGATAAGTTACGGGATATAGTCTTAATAATATTTATGTTTTTTTAACACGCTACAACAGAACAAAAATGGGTATTTGTTTGTTTTAATAAAATAGACAACTGCTCTGATGAAAAACATTACATTGTTATATACATCGCACGCACACGCACTGTATTCTTACGCCATACGATTAGGATACTCGTCGGATGCCGCTAAGGATGCAGTGCAAGATGTGTTTGTGTTGCTCATGACCAAAAATATCTCACTGCCGCCCGCCGGTGAGGTGAGGTTTTTTCTGCTCAGGATAATGAAAAACAAACTCATCAATGCCTCCAAACACGAGGCGTTAAGCGTGCGTATGTCGGGTGAAGAAGACGATGAATATCCCTTTCATGTTGACGTTTCTGTTGAAGATGAAATCATCGCACGGGAGTATGACGAGGCTCTCAAGCGAAAAATTGAGAGTATGCTTGGCCGACTTACTAACCGTCAGAGAGAGATTATCTATTTGCGGTATATGCAAGGACTTGAATATGAGCAGATTGCATCTGTTATGGGGATAACATACAACTCATGTCGCAAACTCGTCGCCGCTGCTATGGTAATGCTCAGGAAGCAGGATTGTCGGTAATTTCGGCGTACACCGTTTCGGCAAAAAAGACACAGGCCGGCACAACGTCGATTGTGCCGTCTGTTGTTTCAAACCGGTCTGTTTGATTAAACGTAACAATCGTGCCGTTGGGTTTGTTAAAAAATTTCATCGCCCCGCGCACGCCGTTTAGTTCGCGGTCGAGGTTTTTATCGTCCAAAAGATAGCAAACTTGTATCAGCCGAGCCGGTTGCGCTTTTTCCATAACAACAAAATCACATTCGCCCGTTTCCGTGAAGTAATAAATTTCTTTGTAGCGGCGGCGCAGATGCAGAAACACGGCGTTTTCGAGCAGGAATCCGGCATCTTCGCCAACTTTGAACGCCAGCGCATTACTCAAACCCGTATCGACGGTATATATTTTTTTCGGGTTACGTATTTGTGTTTTGAGCGAATAACTGAATTGCGGTATAAAATAAAAAAGGTAACAGTCCTGCAAATACGAGAAATATTCGAGCAGAGTGGACGCCGATTTTATTCCGAACAGATTGGTAAGACGGTTTGCCGAAACCTGCCGCCCGATGTTTGTATTCAGGTAAAGCGCCAGTCGGCGTAGCGAATCGGTGTCTTTCAGCGAATGGCGCACGGCGATATCTTTAATCAGAATATCGTCGGCAAGCGAGGTAAGCACTATTTGCCGTTCTGTTTTCACAAATTCGGGCATACCGCCGGTTTTCAGGTATAGTTCAAACGTTTTGGCGGAGGCTTGCAAGTTTTTAAACTGCAAAAATTCGGAATATGAAAACGGAAACAGTTCGACGGAAACCTGTCTCCCTGTGAGGTGAGTCGCCGTTTCGGTTCTCAACAGCGAAGCATTCGAGCCGCTTACAAAGACTTTGAAACAGTCGCGAAGCAACTGATGTATAAACGTTTCCCAACCGCTAACGGTTTGTATTTCGTCAAAAAAAAGCACATCGGCCTTCCGCTTTTCGATTTCGTTCAACAGGCGCGTAAAATCGGCCGTTTCAAAGGCAGAAAGGCGAATGTCCTCAAAGTTCAAAAAAAGCGCCCTGTCGAAATTTTGACGTAATATTTGCAGCAAAAGCGTACTCTTTCCGCAACGGCGAATACCTGTAACTATCGTGGCAAAATGGTCGATGCACGGCACTTGTGGCAATATGTCGCGTGATACGCCGAGCGGCAGACGAACAAACTTTTCTTGTTGATCGTCAATTACTTGTGCTATTTGTTCCTGTAAAAGCATAATGTTTTTGACTGCAAAGGTAATGTTTTTTTTGCTAATAAACAAAAATATCTTTCGATACCAAACAAAAATATCTTTCTATACCAAACAAAAATATCTTTCGCTACTAAACAAAAACATCTTTCGCTACCAAACAAAAACATTTTTTAACATTGTTTTCGGGAACAAAATTGCGAGATTGTTTGTTTTGCGATAAAGAAAGGCAAAATAAATGACAAACAAACAAATCATCAAAGACCTACTTACAGACGAGTTTTTTATCGCAGATATGCTTGCAGGCGACACAAAGAAGCATTGTCATACGGCGGAATACAGTGAAGCGGTACGGTTGTTCGGGAAGATACGTCTTGCCAACGACAGGATTCCCGCCGCCGACTATGCCGAGATTATGAACAAGATACTCAGGCAAGAAGCGCGTCGTAATCACAGGTTACATATAATAAGGTATGCTGCGGTTGCATGCGTCTCGCTCGCTATCGGTTTGGCGGCATTCTTTCTTTATCCCGACGAAAAAGAAAACGAACAGCCGGAAGCGCAAAAAAATGTTATTACAGGTGAGAACCTTGCAGAAAAAGACATACAATTTATTACTGATGAAGAAATCGTAACGTTTGCTAACGACGTCCGCGTAAACGTGAGCAGTAACGGCGCTTTAACGGTAACAGACGTCAAGGGCGAAAAGCAAATCAAAGCCGACAAAAAGACGACAAACCGCATCGTAGTACCCTACGGAAAGCGCTCGCAATTGACTCTTGCCGACGGCACCGAAGTGTGGATTAATGCCGGCTCGACGCTCGAATTTCCATCTGTCTTTAACGGCGCTACCCGCAACATCACTGTCAGCGGCGAGATATACATCGAAGTCGCGCCCGACTTGCTGCATCCATTCATCGTCAGCACCCCGACAATGGATATCACAGCCTACGGTACGGCATTTAACGTTACGGCTTACGACGGCGGCGCGGCGGCAGTTGTTCTTGTTGAAGGCAAGGTTGGCGTCAAAACCGAAATATCTGACGTCGAAACAATCCTCAATCCGGCCGACATGCTCGTTATTAACGACAACTCGCTCAATATCAATCAAGTTGATGTCGGCAAATACATTTCTTGGAAAGACGGCTATATAGAACTTAACAGGACGCCCGTTACCGATGTATTGAAACAGTTGGAACTATATTATAACCTGTCGTTTGATATTGATGAAAATGTAGAAATCAAACATATTACATGCACCGGCAAGATAGTTTTATCACCCAATTTAGACAATCTTATGAACGCCATCTCAATCATGTCGTCAACCAAGTATCACCGCGAAGACAACAAAATATTTATAGAGTATTAATATAATAATCAGACAGATGAAAATTTTTATCTTAACGTTAATGCTGGGACTTAATGTCGCTTTTGCAAGCCCTTCATTATCACAGAAAACAGCGTTTAAGTTTCAACTTAACAATGTTACTGTCGGCGAGGTCATCAAAAGGCTCGAAAAGAGCAGCGATTATGTTTTCGTCTTTTCCGACAATGTAAGAAGCGACCTCAATAAAAAGGTCAGCATTAAGGCCGAAGACGAGGATATAAGCGATGTTCTCAACAAGACATTTGTCGGCACGCAACTGTCGTACCGCATTATGGACAACCAAATTGTAGTTTTTCTTGACCCTGCAAAGAAAACTGCGACGACACATTCAAGTTCAGACCGCGCCCAGCCTGCCCGCAAAACCGTTACCGGCGTAATTAGAGACGAGATCGACGAACCCTTAGCAGGTGCGGCAGTAATCGTTAAAGGCTCTCCGCGAGGCGTTACCGCCGATTCCGACGGCACATTCTCGATCGAAGTATCGCCCGACGACATCCTCGAAATGTCTTACATCGGTTACGAGCCGCTACAAGTAAAAGTAGGCAGTCAGACCTACATCAGCGTCAAACTCGAACCCAAGCGCAACGAACTCGACGAAGTAACCGTAGTGGCGTTCGGCAAACAAAAAAAGGAAAGCGTCATCTCGTCAATCCAAACGGTAAATGTGAAAGAACTGCGCGTACCGTCGAGCAACCTTACAACGGCATTTGCCGGACGAATGGCAGGCGTTATTTCATACCAAACGTCAGGCGAACCGGGGCAAGACAACGCACAATTTTTCATACGCGGCATAACTTCGTTTGGTAGCGGAAAAGTCGATCCGCTGATATTGATTGATAATGTAGAGATGACAACCAACGACCTGTCGCGATTGCATCCCGACGATATAGCCAGTTTTTCGATACTCAAAGACGCCACAGCCACAGCGCTTTACGGTGCGCGCGGCGCTAACGGTGTCGTACTCGTAACAACAAAAGAAGGCGAAGAAGGCAAAGCCAAAGTATCCGTCAGGCTGGAAAACTCATTCTCGGAGCCGACCATGACGATTAAAATGGCCGACCCGATTACTTACATGCAATTGGCAAACGAAGCCACCCGCACACGTAATCCGTTGATTGGGCTACCCTATTCTAACGAAAAGATCGACAATACTATACGTAACACCAATCCGTATGTTTATCCGGCAGTAGATTGGTTAGACATGCAAACGAAAGACGTTACTATGAATCAGCGTGTTAACATGAATATCTCCGGCGGCGGAAATATTGCCCGTTACTATATTGCCGGTTCATTTACGCAAGATAACGGAAATCTGGAAGTTGACAAGCGTAATAATTTCAACAATAATATAGACCTGAAAAAATATCTTATCCGTTCCAACATCAACATCAATCTTACCAAAACAACAGAAGCGATAGTACGTGTTAACGGCACTTTTCAGGACTATGCCGGACCTATTGCAGGAGGAAATACTTTATATCAGCGGGCGCTGAAAGTCAGCCCTGTACGTTTCCCGGCCTATTATGCGCCGGATGAAACATTTAAGTATGCCAATCATATTTTGTTCGGCGGATACAGCGGTACAGACTACTATAACCCTTATGCCGAAATGGTGCGGGGATACAGGGAACAAAGTCAGTCGGCGGTAGTTATTCAAATGGAGATAAAACAAAATTTTGAGAAATGGGTCGAAGGATTGACCGCAAGAGCGCTCGGTAACATAACGCGAAATTCCGATTTTGAAGTATCCCGCTCTTACAATCCTTATTATTATAGCGTGGCACAGTATAACCGCTATACCGATACTTATACTCTGACGGAACTCAACAAAGAGACCGGTACCGAATATCTGAACTACTCTCCGGGCGGTAAAACGGTATCCAGTTCTACTTACGGTGAACTGTCTCTGGCTTATGACCGGAAATTAGGACTTCACGGCGTAAGCGGCATGTTAGTATTTACCGGTCGCAGCGCCCTTACCGGAAATGCCGAAACGCTGATAGAATCACTTCCGAGACGTAATTTGAGCCTTGCCGGACGCTTCACTTACAACTTTGCTTCTAAATATTTTGCCGAATTTAATTTTGGTTACAATGGCTCGGAGAAATTTGACAAAGGTCATCGCTGGGGCTTTTTTCCTTCCGCAGGATTAGGATGGAATGTTACGGAAGAAGATTTTTGGAAAAACAGCATCGTGTACAATTATATCTCAAAACTGAAATTTAAAGGCACTTACGGTTTGGTCGGCAACGACGAAATAGGAGCGGTACGATTTTTCTATCTCTCAGCTGTCGGCATCGGCGACAGTCACGGATACCCGTCGGGATATGATTTCGGATATAATCGCAATGGAGTGAAGATCAATAATTATGCCAACACGGAAATAGGCTGGGAGGTATCCCGAAAAGCCAATCTGGGCATTGAATTAGGTCTGTTTAACGGCAAAATCGATATACTGACAGACCTGTTTAAGGAGCGGCGTACAAATATCCTTCAAACAAGAGCCTCAATACCTTCCGAGATGGGGCTATGGGCAATTCCGCAGGCAAATATCGGTGAAGCGGAAGGAAAGGGCATTGATATTTCGTTTGATTATAACCATATTGTAAACAGGAATTTATGGTTCACAAGTCGTGCAAATTTCACTTATGCCCGTTCTGTTTTTGTAAAATATGAAGAGCCGGATTACAGTGATGTTCCATGGCGTTCAAGAATAGGAAATCCTATCAGGCAAACATGGGGATATGTGGCAGAGAGGTTATTTATTGACGAAGGCGACGTGGCCAACTCTCCCCGTCAGGATTTCGGAGAATATGCTCCGGGAGATATTAAGTACATGGATTTGAACGGCGATAATGTTATTAATGAGATTGATATGGCGCCGATTGGCTATCCTACTACGCCGGAGATTAATTACGGCTTCGGACTTTCGATGGGATACCGTAATTTCGATTTTTCGTTTTTCTTTCAAGGCTCGGCACGGTCATCATTCTGGATTGATCCCGCTGCAATGGCGCCGTTCAAAGAATCAACAGTGAGCAGTTCCGACAGTCGCGTACTTGAAAACGGACTGGCACAGTTTATTGCCGACAATTACTGGTCGGAAACGTCTCAAAACCCGTATGCCCGGTGGCCGCGTTTATCTACTTAC